>NZ_JBFRKH010000058.1:18854-86853 GCF_041469265.1 Shewanella sp. 10N.286.51.B2 | reverse complement strand
AGAATTAAAACATTATAAAATCCCAGGTCGATTAGCTCAGCTGGGAGAGCACCTCCCTTACAAGGAGGGGGTCACTGGTTCGAGCCCAGTATCGACCACCATTTTCTTCGATTTATCCTCTTCAAGTCATAATATTTTACTCTCAATGAACACTCATTCATCAGTTATAAATTTATTTAATATTTCTTGTGTTTTCTTAGCTTAACCGCTGCAGATAAAGTAACTCTTGCCGCTTAATGACATAAAAAACGCCCAGTTTCGATAGAAGTCAAAAGTGAGCGTCATAAAAGTGTGTTATTTATTGTTGAATGTTAATCAACGCCTAAAAAGCCGCCAGTTTGATGGGACCAAAGTTGGGCATAAATACCCTCAGACTTGATCAACTCTTGGTGAGTTCCTTGCTCAACGATCTGGCCTTTATCAATGACAATTAGTCTGTCCATAGCCGCGATGGTTGATAGTCGGTGAGCAATGGCAATCACGGTTTTACCTTCCATTAATTCATATAAACTTTCCTGAATTGCCGCCTCAACTTCGGAATCTAATGCTGAAGTGGCTTCATCTAGTAGTAAAATCGGGGCATTTTTCAATAATACTCGGGCAATTGCAATACGTTGGCGTTGACCGCCAGAGAGTTTTACCCCACGTTCACCCACTTGTGCATCTAAGCCTGTATTACCAAAGGGATCTGATAAATCATCAATAAACTCGGCTGCTTGAGCCTGCGCAATGGCTGCTTGAAGCTGTTGCTCCGAAGCATTAGGATCGCCATAGAGGATGTTTTCTCGAATTGAGCGATGCAGTAGTGAGGTATCTTGAGTTACCATGCCGATTTTAGCCCGCAGCGAATCTTGGGTAACATCGGTAATCGGTTGATCGTCAATACTCACTTGACCTTTTTCAACATCGTGAAAGCGCATTAGCAAGTTAACGAGCGTTGATTTACCAGCGCCAGAACGACCTACTAAACCGACCTTTTCACCGGCTTTAATGTTTAAATTCAGATTGCTAATCACCCCTGATTTTTCGCCGTAATGAAAACTAACATCGTTAAAGTCAATTTTACCTTTGTTAACAACAATATCTTTAGCGCCAGGTTTATCTTCAATTTCAATGGGTTTTGATAAGGTATTCATCCCATCAGTGACAGTACCGATATTTTCAAACAGTGAGCTTATTTCCCACATGATCCATTGAGACATGCCGTTTAAACGCAGTGCTAAGCTAACAGCAATAGCAATCGCACCCACAGTAATCGCATTATCTGCCCAAAGCCAAATTGAAACCGCCGCAATGGTAAATGCTAAAAGGTAATTTATGATCTGCACTAAAACGTTAATGATGGTCACAAGGCGCATTTGGCCGTAGACGGTTTTAAGAAAGCCCATCATGCTGTCTTGGGCGTATTCAGCCTCTTGCTTGGTATGAGAAAACAGCTTCACGGTGGAAATATTGGTATAACTATCAACGATCCTGCCAGTCATGGTCGAGCGGGCATCTGCTTGCTTGGCTGAAATGGCTTTTAGCTTTGGCACTAACTTCCACTGAATAGCAATATACGCAAATAGCCACACCAGCATTGGCAGCATTAAGCGCACGTCAGCACTGGCGATCATCACCAGCATTGAAGTGAAATAGATGATGATATACATCAATACATCTAACAGTTTCATGACGGTTTCACGCACTGCTAATGAGGTTTGCATTACTTTAGTGGCAATGCGGCCGGCAAAGTCATCCTGATAAAATGAAACGCTTTGTTTTAGTAAGTATCGATGTGCTTGCCACCTGATGGCCATAGGGTAATTACCCAGCAAGGTTTGATGCACGATAGCCGCATGCAAAGCCACTAATAACGGAATAATCACCAGTACTACCACAGACATCAATATTAAGGTGCTACCTTCATCTTGCATTAAGGTCTGTGGGTTTTTAGTGACTAACCAGTCAACTAATTTGCCCATAAAGCCAAATAATGACACTTCTAAAATCGCCAAAGTCGCTGTCAAAATTGACATGATGATTAAGTGTTTTTCAAAACCGCGGGTGTAATGACGGCAAAAGGCATAAACGCCTTTTGGGGCTTGGCTGGGTTCTTCTGAAGGTAATGGGTTGGTAAGGGATTCAAAGAATTTAAACATCTATTTCTCAATATTTGAAACGGGAACAGCAATATATACAGAGGATACCTTAACTTGGTGCTGACTTGTTAGCTAAGTGTTAGTTAGATTGTTTCGATACTTGTAGGCTAGCATTAAATGGGGTCAGTGGTTGAGTTCCGTTTTCCGCTAGTGACTAGCGTCATTATTCGCTAAAGTGACGCTAATAATCTTCAAGCTGCTATTAACCAGCTTACATAAACGGGTAACGATAACATGTCTCCTAAAGCAGTGCTAAACAGCGAGAAGTCTTTAGCACCTATAGCCAGCAGTCAGGCGTGCAGTTTAGCTGCTAATGTTTGCCGTCAAGCAAGGCTAAGCCGTGATGCGCGTTTTGATGGGCATTTTTTTACTGGGGTTTTAACCACAGGGATTTATTGCCGCTCAATTTGCCCTGCGACGGCACCTAAAGAGCAAAACGTGCGTTACTTTGACTCTGCGATTAAAGCTGCTCAGGCGGGGCTTAGGCCTTGTTTACGTTGCCGCCCTGATAGTGCGCCACAATCCAATGCATGGAAGGGCACTCAAACCAGTTTGCAGCGAGCGATAGCCCTGATTGATGGCGGTTGTTTAAGTGGCGAACAGGGTCAAACACTTGCATCATTATCACAACGGCTGGGTATTAGTAGCCGCTATTTAAGCCAACTCTTTAATAAGCAGCTAGGCACCTCGCCAAAAAAATATGCTATTTATCGACAACTGATGTTTGCTAAACAGCTGTTACATCAAACCAGCTTGCCAATAACGGACGTGGCATTAGCTGCAGGTTTTAATAGTATCAGACGCTTTAATGAAGTTTTTAAGGAGCAGTTGCAATTGACCCCATCCCAATTAAGGCGTGATAGCGCCAAGGCAAATGTTGCTACCAAAGCTGACGGTATTAGCCTGTTATTAGATTACCGCCCGCCGTTTAATTGGTCGAAACAGTGGTCGTTTTACCAGTTAAGAAGCGTTGAAAACATGGAGTGGCTTGATGAGGCATCAAAGGCTTATGGCCGCAGTTTTTGTTTAAATGTTAATCATCGGCAGGTTAGCGGCACCATTGATGTATTACCGCTAAAAGATAAACACCAATTGTCACTTACGGTGAAATTTGAACGTGCTGACGACTTAGACTATTTACATCATGTGGTGCTGTTTGTGCGTAAGTTATTGGATTTAGATGCGGATATGGCGGTTATCCATCAATCATTTAAGTCACTTGTCGACATGGGGTTAACCCCTACAGAGGGTTTACGGATCCCTGCCACAGCCTCGGTGTTTGAAGCCGGATGCCGGGCAGTATTAGGTCAGCAAGTGAGTGTGGTACAGGCAAGTAAGCTACTGAATATCTTGGTGAGGAGTTATGGTAAAAAGCTCGTAATTTCAGATCGTGAGCTTATCTTATTTCCAACCCCGCAAGCGATAGCAGCGGCAAGTTTAACTGAATTTAACATGCCAGCATCACGCAAAGCCGCGCTTAATTTGTTAGGTCAGTTTGTCGCTGAGCACCCAGACGCAAGCCCTGATGATTGGCTCAGCGTTAAAGGTATTGGCCCATGGACTATTGCCTATGCCAAAATGCGCGGTCAAGGCGATCCGGATATCTTTTTAAGTGGCGATTTAGTGATAAAAAACCGCTTGAAAGTTCTGCGCTGCCAGCATGGGAAGGTTGATGGGCAGACAGAAGCGCTTACCGGTAAAGCCTATCGACAATTTTGCGACAAGATTGCCAAGGATGTCAGCCCATGGGGCAGCTATGTCACTTTTCAATTATGGAATAGTAATGAAAGTTAATAATCAACCGCCGATTTACCTGCAAATTGAGCTAAGCCCTGTGGGTTACTTGAAGCTGCGAGCCTCAGAATTAGGCCTTACCCATTTGCAAGTGGTCAGTGAGGCTGACGCTGTCGATAGTGGCGATATTATCGATGCAAGTGCTGACTCAATTGAGCAAGCTCAAAAACATGTGCAGCAAGCCATCACAGAACTTAATGAATATTTTGCCGGTAAGCGCAGTGAATTTGACGTCACGCTTGCAGCCACTGGTACTGTGTTTCAGCATGAGGTTTGGCAAGCGCTGCGAGAGCTGCCGTTTGGGCAGGTATGCAGTTATGGCGATATCGCCAATAAAATTAATCGACCTAAAGCAGTTAGGGCGGTGGGCGCTGCCAATGGTGCTAATCCCATAGCGATAATCGTGCCGTGTCATCGAGTGATTGGTAAAAATGGTACCTTAACCGGTTATGCCTATGGCCTTAAAATGAAACAAGCTTTGTTGTCATTAGAATCAGCTGATTAATCGAATGCGGCTTGTTTCATCATCTATGAGCAGTAATTCATCATTGCTTGATCTATTTCGCTAACTTAAGCGGCATAAATACGCTAAAATAGCTGGCTATACCTTATTTTGAGCACTTGAAATTAATGACCTCTGCTACTGATCGCAAAGATGATACCCAAACGAGCCTAAATGCTGACACCCTTTTAGCGACGCAATCTGAAACTAATACCGTTAGTTTCACCGAAATGGGCTTAATCTCGCCATTATTAGCGCGGTTAACTGAACTTGAGTACCTCACTCCAACGCCGATCCAAGCGCAGGCCATTCCTCACGTATTAGCGGGTAAAGATTTACTGGCTGGTGCTAATACTGGCTCTGGTAAAACCGCAGCATTCGTTTTACCGATTTTGCAGCAGTTAAGTCAGTCTGCTGGGGCGTCAAAAAATAAAGGTAACTTTGTTTCAGCGTTGATTTTAGTGCCGACCCGCGAGCTTGCAAAGCAAGTCGCCGATAGCGTTAAATCCTATGCGGTGCATTTTAATGGCGCCATTAAAACCGTTGCCGTGTTTGGCGGCGTGTCAGTGAATACTCAAATGCTGGCCCTTCGCGGCGGCGCAGATGTACTTGTGGCAACTCCTGGGCGATTATTAGATTTAATCTCAAGTAACGCCATTAAGCTTGATAAGGTAAAAACCTTAGTGCTTGATGAAGCCGATCGTATGTTAAGCCTTGGTTTTACTGACGAGCTGGCTTCAATATTAAAATTAATGCCTGAGAAAAAGCAAAAACTGTTGTTTTCAGCAACTTTCCCAGAGGAAGTTCGCACCCTTACGGCGAGTTTACTGGTTGAGCCAGTAGACATTCAGTTGCAAAGCGCCGAAGAAAGCACCTTAGTGCAACGGGCATTTACCGTAAACCGTGAAAGTAAAACCGCATTATTAGCCCATTTGATCAAAGAGCATAAATGGCGCCAAGCATTGATTTTCGTTAATGCTAAAAATAGCTGTAAGCACTTGGCTGAAAAACTATCAAAACGGGGTATTAGCGCTGAAGTTTTCCATGGCGACAAAGCCCAAGGCGCCCGTAATCGTGTGCTAGATGGATTTAAGTCAGGTGAGATTGAGGTATTAATTGCCACCGATATCGCCGCACGTGGTTTAGACATTGATAAGCTCCCAGTGGTTATCAATTTCGATTTACCAAGAAGTCCTGCTGATTACATGCATCGTATTGGCAGAAGTGGTCGTGCCGGTGAAGTTGGTTTAGCGATATCATTATTAGCCCATGCGGATTACCATCATTTTAAAGTGATTGAGAAAAAAAATGCCCTGCGTTTAGAGCGTGAGCAAGTTGCTGGCTTTGAAGCCGATGAGCAAATGCCTGATGACTTGTTAGAGCTTGATAAGCCAATGGCAAAACCTGAAGGCACAGGTAAGAAAAAGCGTAAAAAGAAAGCCGAAGTCAATGTCGATTTTTGGGCTCATATTAAAAAACCTGAACAAGACTAATTCAGCCTTAGTCCCGAGAGAACGCCCCATTTCATAGTTAACAAGAGTATTAACGTTTTTATGAAGCAGTTATTTTGGTTAGTAGAGGGGGTCATTGCAGGTCGCAGTGGCCCTAATAAACACCCTTGGGATTTAGCGGAATTAAAAGCGGCAGGTATTGGCGCTATTTTATCGGTCAATGATGGTGAGGAGGTCGCTGCTGCCGCCATAGAAGCGTTAGGGCTAAAATATTGCTGCACTCCTTTTTCAAATAATATCCCACCGCAAGAGGGTGATGAGGCTATTTGCGTTGCGCAAATGCCAACAGCGTTGGCCTTTATCAGAGAGTGTGAAGCGCAAAATATTGCGGTACTTATCCATTGCCGCTCCGGTAAAGACCGCACGGGCATCATGATGGCGTATTACTTAATGGATAATGGCGCAGCGCCAGTCCATGCTGTGAGTCAAGTGCGCAGTGTAAGAGACATTGCTTTTAGCGCTGAAGGTTGGGATCAATTTGTATTTGATGTCTTGTATGCGCTGCAAGATTAAACCATAGTTATACAGCGCATCTGTGACGGCTTATGATAGCGGTCATGTTAGCAATACGCTTAAACCATAGTGTAAAAGGCTGCCTGATAATAGAGCCCCAGTAAAACCTGAGTCAAATTGAAAGGAAGCCATCAATGCCCAAAAAAAATTCTGTCATATTCGTTTGTTGTGTATTGTGTTTAACTCTCATTGGCTGCGCCAATCGCGCTGAATTCAAGCCTCTTTCTCAGCAGTATAAACTCGCGCCTGTCACTGACTCTCCTTTAGCACAATACATTCAATCTCAACTGCAGCAGTCCTCACCTCAGTACTCTTCACTTCAGTACTCTCAAACTAGCAGCCAAAGCAATGATGATACTCAAGCAGAGTTAAGTTTAACGGGAGTTAACCCCCTTAATGATGGCATTGATGCTTTTATTGCTCGTTTAGCCATGATTGAAGCAGCCACTGAAAGCATCGACTTGCAATACTACATTTATCGCAATGATGAAACCGGGAAAATCCTCAGTTTATTTCTCTATAAAGCCGCTCAGCGCGGGGTGCGAGTTAGGGTGTTGCTGGATGATTTAACCACAGCAAATGGCGACGATGGCTTAATGGCCATTGCAACTCACCCTAATATTTCAGTGCGTTTGTTTAATCCATCCTATGACCGTCAGTATCGTGGACTGGCATTTTTATGGAACTTTAGCCGCCTCAATCATCGTATGCATAACAAATCACTGACCATTGATAATTTAGTGACAGTGGTTGGGGGGAGAAATATTGGCGCTGAATACTTTTCAGCAGATGAGAATGTCGATTTTGGTGATTTTGATTTACTGGCCATTGGCGACGCTGTTGATAAGGTATCAACCCAATTTGATACTTATTGGAACTCGGCCCAAGTTAATAGCATTGAGCAATTGGTAAAGGCCGCTGAGCCATATCAAGGCAATAATACAAATCCTGAGCAAGATAACGTGCTAGCGAAACTGGATGCCAGAGCAAGCATTCTTGAGAAGAGCTTAATGACCGATGAATATGTTACTCGTTTAGAAAAAAATACCTTATTAGATCGCCTGCAAAATCAAGGGTTACAGTGGTATTGGGGCGAAGCCCAAGTGGTGTATGATCCGCCAAATAAACTTGAAAGAAACCCTAATGACAGCATTTTATTAGATGACTTAAGTTATTTTTTTGAGCAAGCGCAGCATCAATTACTGATTGTCTCGCCTTACTTTGTCCCAGGCGATGCGGCAACCCATGCATTAATCAATGAAGTAAAACGGGGTAAAGAGGTCACCATAGTGACTAACAGTTTAGCTGCAACGGATGTATTAGCGGTTCATGCAGGGTATCAGCAGTACCGCCAAAAACTCATTGAAGGCGGGGTTAAGATTTATGAAGTAAAAGGCAATGCCAAGGGCCAAAAATCTAAAAAAACCAGTTGGAAAGGTAGCAGTCGCACGAGTTTACATGCCAAAACCTTTATTATTGATGAGCAAACACTCTTTGTTGGTTCGTTTAATTTTGATCCCCGCTCAGCACTGATCAACACCGAAATGGGCTTAATTATTGATAATGAGATGCTGGCTAAAGAGATCCTTGCAGGGCTTGCGCTGTCAGCAAATGATAAAGCTTATGAAGTGGTGTTAAAAAATGGCGAGCTGGTGTGGCTTGACCATCAGCATCATAAAATTATTTATGCAGAGCCCGGTGCTGGCTTTTGGCGTAAGTTTTTAGCTGATTTTTTAGCATTGTTGCCAATAGAGTCCCAGCTGTAGTTTTCTAATTGATAAAGCAAATTAGCGACTTAACCCCCGAAATTCAGATTTGAATTTGATATGACGAAAAGGCTGTGGTTAACTTTAAATAATCAGTTTTAATCGGCAATATTATGAAAAGTAAAGCAAGCCAGTCACAAGGATTGTTACTGTTTCACCTTTCCCATACTCAGCAGTTTGCTTTGGGCACCTTAAAAGTTCGCGAAATTGTCCCGTACACGCGTTTGTCGGTTATTCCGAAATCCCATCCGTCAATATTAGGTGCAGCAACCATACGCAGTAAAACCATTGCGGTGATTGATATGGCTGCATCGATTGGTTTTAAGCCGATAGATCCAAGCGACTATGATAAATGCAATATTATCATCACTGATTGCCAGCGAATGGTGATAGGCTTTTTGGTTAGAGGAATTGACAAAATAATTGAGTGTAACTGGCGAGATATTGAGGCGCCGGCAGCGAACTTAGGCCATCAGGTTTTTCTTACTGGGGTTGCTCGCCTTGATGGCAAATTAGTGCAATTGTTGGATGTCGAGTTATTAATGGCAAAATTATTCCCCTATGATCCCGCCGCTAATCGAGCTATTTTGACAGATATTCAACGAGAGAAATTAAAGCCACTGAATATCTTATTAGTGGATGATTCTAAAGTCGCTCGAAAGCAACTTTCAGATGCACTCGATTCTATCAATATCCCTTATTCTGTCACCGCAGATGGCCATGATGCACTACAGATCATGCAGCGGGCTGCAGATAACCAAAAACCTATAGATTTGTTAGTGAGTGATATTGAAATGCCAGGACTTGATGGTTATGAGCTTGCATTTGAAGTCAAAAATAACCCGCAACTTGCCAATGCCTATATTATTTTACATACCTCTTTATCCAGTGAAATTAGTGTCAGCCAGGCTAAACAAGTTGGCGCCGATGAAGCGTTAACAAAATTTGATGCCCATGAATTAATTGATGCTATTCTCCGAGGGGCAAAATAACAATTTTCATCTAATACAATAATTTGCCAATAATGAAACGCGCTAAATTTCATCACATGTTGGCTAAATGTGGTTTGTTTGGGAATGTACGGTAATATTAGTGCATCATTTTGCAGCGAAACTAGACTTTAGCCATCCCATCCGATATATACCTATCAGAGCTTATTAAAATCCCGTTATTCGATTTTTAAAAAGTCACAAATATTAGAGCTTAATAAAAGCCATAAATATAAAAATATAGGTCAAGCAATGAATCAAAATCCATCACTGTTAGCGCGATTAGCTAATGGCAGTTTAGTGTTACAAATTCTCGCCGGTATTGTACTGGGTGTTCTTCTCGCCACATTTTCAACTTCAGCAGCAGGGCAGGTTTCCTTCCTTGGTGATTTATTTGTTGGAGCATTAAAAGCAGTCGCACCGATCTTAGTGTTTGTACTGGTGGCATCATCAATTGCAAATCAAAAGAAAAATGCCCATACCAATATGCGTCCTATTATTGGTTTGTATTTAGCGGGCACATTTGCTGCCGCGTTAACTGCAGTACTGTTTAGTTTTGCCTTTCCGACAACATTAGTACTTGTTGGCGGCGTTGAGGGGACTAATCCTCCTCAAGGTATCGCAGAAGTGTTAAATACCTTGTTATTTAAAATTGTTGATAATCCAGTGAATGCACTGCTTACCGGTAACTATATTGGTATTTTAGCCTGGAGTATTGGTTTAGGTATTGCTTTACACCACGCCAATGAGTCGACAAAGAAAGTTATTTCAGACTTAAGCGATGGCGTAACCGCAATCGTACGCTTTGTGATCCGCTTTGCGCCTATTGGTATCTTTGGCTTAGTGTCGGGCACCATTGCGGCAACAGGCTTTGATGCATTAGCAGGCTATGCGCAATTACTTGCAGTATTGGTAGGCGCTATGGCCTTTATTGCTTTAGTGGTTAACCCGATTATGGTTTATGTAAAAATCAAACGTAACCCTTATCCATTAGTGTTTAAGTGTTTACGTGAAAGTGGCGTAACGGCGTTTTTCACCCGTTCAAGTGCTGCCAACATTCCAGTGAATATGGCTTTATGTGAAGAGTTAAAGCTGCATAAAGATACTTACTCAGTGTCAATCCCATTAGGCGCAACCATTAATATGGGCGGCGCGGCAATTACTATTACCGTACTGACTCTTGCAGCTGCTCATACCTTAGGTATTCAAGTTGACTTCTTAACAGCAGTGTTATTAAGTGTGGTTGCTGCAGTATCGGCATGTGGCGCTTCAGGCGTTGCTGGTGGCTCATTACTGCTTATTCCGCTTGCGTGTAGCTTGTTTGGGATCTCTAATGATGTGGCGATGCAAGTTGTTGCTGTAGGCTTTATTATTGGCGTTATTCAAGATTCTGCGGAAACTGCGCTAAATAGCTCAACGGATGTGGTATTCACCGCTGCAGCTTGTGAAGCGGCTGAGAATAAAGCAAACGGTTAAGGGTTAAGCTTAAAAAGCTTCAACCTCTAATGTGAGATAATAAAAAACCGACAACTTGTCGGTTTTTTTGTATCTGCATACTTATTTTAGCGCCAGTTAAATTGTTTTTAGCAAAAAGGGTGTTTGCTAAAAAAAGTGCGTTGCTTTTGAGTGTACGGGTGAATAATTGTCAGCATTTGCGCATGCAAGCTAAGGCGCTTTTTGGCTTTAGCTGTAATGTCATCACCGTAAAAGTTATCACCAAGTATCACATGGTTAAGTGCTAGCATATGAACACGTAACTGATGAGTACGGCCTGTTTCTGGCATCAACTTAACCAAGGTATGATTTGCAAAACGCTCGATGACTTCATAGTGAGTAATCGCTGATTTACCTTGATCTGATACCACTTGAAATGGTGGGTTTTCTTTGTCGCCAGCTAACGATAAATCAATCGTGCCACTGTCAGCGCCCATAACACCATCTACTTCAGCGATATAAACTTTCTTGGTTTTTCTATCTTGAAACTGAGTTTTAAGATGAGACTCGGATTTTTTATTGCGGGCAAATACCATGATGCCAGAGGTGTCGCAGTCTAAGCGATGTACCAAAATGGCTTCAGGGTAGAGTTTTTGTAAACGAGTAATAGCACAATCATGGGTATTGGCAGCTTTGCCAGGATTTGCTAATAAGCCGGCAGGTTTATTAATAACAATGATATCTCGGTCTGTATAACGGATATCAAGCCATGGAATACTAGGTGGTTGGTAGTCAAAAATTTGCATTTAGTCGCATCGGTTTACAAAAATAGGTGACTATTTTAGCAAATAAACGGCGCTGCAGTAATGGATATCAACCGCTAAAGTAAAATAGCCTCAATTAATCGGCTATTTGATTGCGGCAAATCAGTTATGGCAGGTATTGTTCAGGTGTCTTACGGCTATAGATACGGCTATAGGCCATTAACTGTGGATAGAAAGTACGAAAAGCAATCTCAATTTCAACATATAACTTGTCAACGTCGCTGATGGCCGTCTTAAAAAGCTCAGGTTTTGAAATACGTTGACTCACACCTTCAATTGCTTTGTTTAGCCCAGCTCTTGTTTGGTAGCTCATTAACCAATCTTGTTCGATGACTTTTGGGATGATCAATTGCAGCTTTTCCGGCAGTTCGGCGGTATGTTGCAGGCTATGGTATGCCTTTTGAGTAAACTCAGTTAACGATTGCTGATGATACTCATCCCAGTAGAAAGCAAGGTAATGATCAAACACTAAATCAATTAAAATTGGCGCCACACGGCGTGAACTTTTTGGAAATAATTTGATTAAATCGGTGATTAATTCATGGCTGTCAGTAATTTGATCGATTTGTCGATGTAGCCATAAACCTTGTTGCAAATGCTTTGGGAAGTGTTTTATATCGCCCTTGGCAAAGTCTCCAGCAAGATTGGCTGCTAAGTGGCTGTCGCTAATATCAGCTAAATGTAGGTGCGCTAGAAAGTTCATATTTTGTACTTTTATTTTTGAAAATTTACAGTATGATACTAAACAACAAAATTGGAAATATAGTAACAACTGACTGTAAGATTCATCATATAGATTTCTCTTTAAAAGTCATGGCTATTATTTACAATTTGTACTTATGGAAGATATTTTATGCCTGTTGAAATTTGGGCTGTAGGGATCATGGATGATGAAAAACTGGATAAAATCAGTATTAAGGCAGCAGTCTGCTAAAAAACGTAAAAAAGTTGACATAGACCTCAAGATTGAAAGCCATTCTTTTAAACCTGACAGTTTATGTAATTCTGCCGATAAAAATTTGTTTTCATCAGTATCTGAAGTTGATGATAATTTAGCAAATGTACAATCAGCGAATTCAAAATAACCCTATTTCGTGGTTTTTTAAACGCCGCGCTTAAGCCAGATCCCCAACTGATTTTAATGTTGGCGTTAGCCATTAGCCGCTGGCGTGCATTAATCGATCACTATTTCATACCCTTTGCTTGATATTAGCAGTTACTAGTCCTAGACTAGCGCGGTTTTTATTGTCTATAAAAGAGTATCGAAAATGCGCGTAGCAGACTTTTCTTTTGAATTACCAGATGAGCTTATTGCTCGATATCCAATGGCTGAGCGAAATGCTTCGCGTTTATTGACCTTAGATGGCAATTCAGGTGAGTTGGCCGATAAGCAATTTACCGATGTCCTGTCGAAAGTGAATAGCGGTGACTTGATGGTATTTAATAATACCCGTGTTATTCCAGCACGTTTGTTTGGTCAAAAAGCAAGCGGTGGTAAATTGGAAATGTTGGTGGAGAGAATGCTTGATGATAAGCGTATTCTTGCCCATGTTCGTTGCTCTAAGTCTCCTAAAGTTGACTCTATGATTATTGTTGACGGTGGCTACAAAATGAAAATGCTAGCCCGTCATGACGCTTTATTTGAGTTAGCCCTTGAAGATGATAAAACCATTTTAGAAGTACTTGAAGAAGTTGGTCATATGCCTTTGCCGCCGTATATCGATCGTCCCGATGAGGATGCTGATAAAGAGCGCTATCAAACGGTTTATAACCAAACCCCCGGCGCTGTGGCAGCACCTACAGCAGGTTTGCACTTTGATGATGCCATGCTTGAGGCGCTAAAAAACAAAGGCGTTAATATCGCTTTTGTAACCTTGCATGTAGGCGCGGGTACTTTTCAGCCAGTGCGAGTGGATACCATCGATGAACATGTGATGCATTCTGAGTGGGCTGAAGTTAGCCAAGAGGTTGTCGACTTAATTGCTCAAACTAAAGCGGCGGGCAAACGCGTTGTTGCTGTAGGCACTACATCAGTGCGTTCATTAGAAAGCGCTGCGAAAGCCTGTGGTGATGACCCGTTGACGGAATTTAAAGGCGATACCGATATTTTTATTTATCCAGGATATCAGTTCAAAGTTATTGATGCCATGGTGACTAATTTTCATTTACCAGAGTCAACCTTGATTATGTTAATCAGCGCATTTTCGGGTTATGAAAATGTGATGAAGGCTTATCAGCATGCGATTGAGCACAAATACCGCTTTTTTAGCTATGGCGATGCCATGTTTTTAACGAAAAAAGCCCCGTAACGATTGATTTTGATCTAAAATACCCGCCCACAGAGGTGGGTATTTTTTTGGGTTTATTTTGTAGCCTCACTTGAAGTTGCAACATTTGCCCTCATGTCTTAATGAAACAACAGCGAGTCAGACTGTTTATCTGGCAAGGTGATTTATGAAATTTGAATTAGATACAACTGATGGTCGCGCACGTCGTGGTCGTCTGATTTTTGAGCGCGGCACCGTTGAAACTCCAGCATTTATGCCAGTAGGTACTTACGGTACTGTGAAAGGGATGACGCCTGAAGAAGTTAGAGCCACAGGCGCTGATATTCTGTTAGGTAACACCTTCCATTTATGGCTTCGCCCAGGTGAAGAAATCATGCGTAAGCATGGCGATCTTCATGATTTTATGAATTGGCAGCGTCCAATTTTGACTGACTCTGGCGGGTTCCAGGTATTTAGCTTGGGTGATATTCGTAAAATCACTGAAGAAGGGGTGCATTTCCGTTCGCCTATCAATGGTGAGAAGATTTTCTTAGACCCTGAAAAGTCGATGCAAATTCAAGACTCATTAGGCAGCGATGTGGTGATGATTTTTGACGAATGTACGCCATATCCTGCAACACATGATGAAGCGCGTAAGTCGATGCAAATGTCATTACGTTGGGCACAGCGTTCACGTGACGAATTTAACCGTTTAGAAAATCCGAACTCGTTATTCGGTATTATCCAAGGCGGTGTGTACGAAGATTTGCGTGATGAAAGTATTAAGGGCTTAACTGAAATCGGATTTGATGGCTACGCCGTAGGTGGTTTAGCTGTTGGAGAGCCTAAAGAAGATATGCACCGTATTTTAGAGCATGTTTGTCCTCAGATCCCTGAAGATAAGCCTCGCTACTTAATGGGCGTTGGTAAGCCAGAAGATTTAGTTGAAGGCGTCCGTCGTGGTGTGGATATGTTTGATTGTGTTATGCCAACCCGTAACGCACGTAATGGTCACTTATTTACTTCTGAAGGCGTGATTAAAATTCGTAATGCTCGTCATCGCGATGATACTTCTACCCTTGATGAAAATTGTGATTGTTATACCTGTAAAAACTACACCCGCGCGTATTTATATCACTTAGATCGCTGCAATGAGATCTTAGGTGCGCGTTTAAACACCATTCACAACCTACGTTACTATCAAATGTTGATGGAAGGTTTGCGTGGCGCAATTCAGACAGGTACATTAGACGCCTTCGTGACAGAGTTTTACACCAAACTGGGTCGTGAAGTACCAGAACTATAGTTGACTGATTTTTTTTAGAAAATAAGAAGAGAGTAATATGTTAATTTCAAATGCATACGCAAACGCAGCAGGCGCTCCTCAAGGTGGCGGCACCATGGAACTGATTTTCATGCTAGTTATTTTTGGCTTGATCTTCTACTTCATGATCTTCCGTCCGCAGTCTAAGCGTGTAAAAGAGCACAAAAACTTAATGTCTGCATTAAGTAAAGGTGATGAAGTGCTTACAAGCGGTGGCATTTTAGGCAAGATTGCTAAAATCAGCGATGATAGTGATTATGTTTTATTAAGCATTAATGAAACCAGTCAGATCACCATTAAAAAGGACTATATTGCAGCGGTATTGCCAAAAGGCTCTATCCAGTCGTTGTAAGCCAAGAGGGCTCAGGTGTGTTAAATAAATACCCAATGTGGAAGAACATCATGGTGATGCTAGTCATCGCCATTGGTGCTTTTTACGCAACTCCAAACCTATTTGGTGAGGATCATGCAGTACAAGTCGTAGCGACTCGTGGTGCAGAAGTGACAACTTCAACTCTATCGACAGTAAACGGATTACTTGAAAGTAAAGGCATTGCGGTAAAGCGCTCTGAGCTCGAAGATGGGCAATTACTTGTCCGTGTTCAAAATTCTGAGCAGCAATTGCTTGCTAAAGAAGCCATTGCTGATTCATTAGGTGATAAATATACCGTTGCATTAAACCTAGCGCCGGCGACACCTGAGTGGCTTGAAGCCCTTGGTGGATCACCAATGAAGTTTGGTTTGGATTTACGCGGCGGTGTTCACTTCTTAATGGAAGTGGATATGGGCGAAGCTATTCGTAAGATGGAAGAAGCCAAAATTGCTGATTTTAGAAGCCAATTGCGTGAAGAGAAAATTCGTTACGCAGGTGTTCGTAAAACTGCAAAAGGCCTTGAGATTAAATTCCGTGATGCTGAAAACTTAGCCAAAGCAGAACGCTTCTTAAAGTCTCGCAATAATAATGAAATGGTATTTAATGATGGTAGCAGCGGTGAAAACTTTGCCCTGTATGCCACCATGAGTGATAGCTACCTTAGTCAAATTAAGGAAGAAGCACTACAGCAAAACATGACGACTATTCGTAATCGTGTTAACGAACTGGGTGTTGCTGAGCCGGTAGTACAGCGTCAAGGCGCTGAACGTATTATTGTTGAACTGCCAGGTGTACAAGACACTGCGCGTGCAAAAGAAATTTTAGGTGCTACAGCATCAATTGAATTTCGCATGGTTGATCAAAACACTGATCAAAGCGCAGCAGCAAATGGCCGCGTACCTGCGACCTCAGAGGTATTTCCTCGTCGTTCAGGTGGCATTGCGGTGCTGAAAAAAGAAGTGATGTTAACTGGTGATCATATTACCGGTGCCCAACCTTCTTTTGATGAATATAGTCGCCCACAAGTATCGATTAACTTAGATGCTAAAGGTGGCAACATCTTCTCTAACGTCACTAAAGACAACATTGGTAACCCAATGGCGACTTTATTTATTGAGTATAAGGATAGCGGTATTCGCAATCCTGATGGCTCAGTGAAAATGACTAAAATTGAAGAAGTTATTTCAGTTGCTACCATTCAAGCTCGTCTAGGCCGAAATTTCGTTATTAACGGTCTTGATCATTCTGAAGCACAAAGCTTAGCGTTATTACTTCGTGCAGGTGCGCTTATTGCGCCAGTGACGATTGTAGAAGAACGTACTATTGGTCCAAGCCTTGGTGCACAAAATGTTGAAAATGGTATCCAAGCAATGATTTGGGGCTTGGCAGTTGTTTTAGTCTTTATGCTTATCTATTACCGTGCATTTGGTGTTATCGCAAACTTAGCACTTACCGCTAACTTAGTGATGGTTGTTGGCGTGATGTCAATGATCCCAGGTGCCGTATTAACCCTGCCTGGTATTGCCGGTATGGTATTGACCGTTGGTATGGCAGTAGATGGTAACGTGCTGATTTACGAACGTATCCGTGAAGAGTTACTTGCTGGACGCAGTGTTCAACAAGCGATTCATGAAGGTTACGCCAATGCATTTTCAACCATTGCTGATGCAAACATTACCACCTTTATGACGGCATTAATTTTATTTGCTGTGGGTACGGGCGCGGTTAAAGGTTTCGCAATTACTCTGATGATTGGTATTGCAACGTCAATGTTTACTTCTATCGTGGGAACGCGCGTTATCGTGAATCTCATGTGGGGTGGTAAACGCGTTAAGAAACTATCAATTTAAGGAGTTGACCATGTTACAAATATTTTCAGTAAAGAAAACGATCAACTTTCTAAAACATGCAATGCCAATCAGTGTTTTATCAATGATTTTGGTGGTGGCTTCTTTTGTGTCATTAGGCACAAAAGGCATCAACTGGGGTCTTGATTTTACTGGTGGTACGGTTGTTGAGTTAGAGTTTTCAAAACCAGTAGACTTATTAGAGCTACGTGCTGAATACAGTACTGATGGCGCTGACGGAGCAGTAGTGCAAAATTTCGGTTCAAGCCGAGATATCTTAGTACGTTTACCTGTTCGTGATGATCTAAAAAGTGATGATCAAGTCGCTGCGATTGTGCACGGTGCTCAAGTTATTGATGCCAACGTTATTCAAAAGCGTGTTGAATTTGTTGGCCCTCAAGTGGGGAAAGAGTTAGCAGAGCAAGGCGGCTTAGCCGTGATTGTGGCGTTAATTTGTATTCTCATTTACGTATCATTCCGCTTCGAATGGCGTTTAGCAATGGGCTCTGTTGCCGCACTTGCTCACGATGTCATCGTCACCTTAGGCATTTTCTCTATTTTACAATTAGAGTTTGATTTAACGGTATTAGCAGGTTTGCTTACGGTAGTGGGTTACTCGTTGAACGATACCATCGTAGTCTATGACCGTATCCGCGAGAACTTCTTGAAGATGCGTAAAGGCGGTCCTGATGAAGTGGTTAATACGTCTATCACGCAGACAATGAGCCGTACTATTATTACTACAGGTACTACCTTAGTGGTGGTGATTGCGCTATTCCTTAAGGGCGGTAGCATGATCCATGGTTTCGCAACGGCGCTACTGTGTGGTATTTTTGTTGGTACTTACTCATCTATTTACGTGGCAAGTTACTTAGCCATTAAATTGGGTATTTGTCGCGAGCATATGATGCCAGTTGAGATTGAGAAAGAAGGTGCTGATCAACCTTCAATGATGCCTTAATCTTAAGCCGCAACACAAAAAAGCCACTCAATCGAGTGGCTTTTTTATTGGAATGTATTTCTTAAATTTAAATACTGATGTTTAAGCTGCTTGCAGGGATAACTTGCTGGGATAACAAGTGCCTATAAACTTCAGCTTTAATGGATGCAATGAACTGGCTGTTAGTCGGGTGATGAATATCCAATGCAACCCAGCCATCAGTGGACATTTGTTCTAACTGAGTAAATTTAGTGCCTGAAATAGTGTCAGCATCCCACTGCCCAGTAGCTTTAATTATGCCAACCGAAGAGTGTAAGCGGCTAATAGAAAACCCCATCATATTTGGCTTAATTCCATTTGGTACTCAGCTTGGCCTTTTTCACCAGAAGTAAATGCGCCTTTACCTGCAATGTTAATCAACTCGCCTTGGCCAGAATTTGGCACGATAATGAAGTCACTGCTGGCGACACCACTTTCAAACTTACCATTGTGTTGCAATACAAAGCTGCCGGACTTGCCATTAATGCTGACTTCCACGTTTTCAAAACCACAAAACACTGCTTTGCCATCTGCGGTATAACACATGATATATTTGGGCTGGCTGACACCTTCAAGATCGCCTGAGTACATTTGGCTAATACTTGCTGAGGTTTGCTTAGCACCATCAGGGTGTTCTATATCTGTGGCTTCATCCCAATTTGTAATTTGAAATACACCGGATATTTGCAGATTCATATGATTCTCCTTTAAAGGCTATCAAGAGCATATAATGAGTATAAAGTTTAATCAATGCTCGACAGCAAGAACCATTTACAAGTACGATGATTAAAAATTTGCCATCAGAGCAATGCAGTAGGAATAATAATGGACAATAGAAAAGTACTCTTAACGGGCGGTAATTTACTCCAAGCGCATACTTGGAAAGGGCTGCTTGAAACAAATGGCATATTGGTAGAATTGACCGGTGAAGCTTTACTCGGTGGTGTTGGTGAGTTACCCACTGAAATGCAAACTGTGGATATCTGGGTTTGTCAAAATCAACTCGAGCAAGCTAAAACGCTGTTAGAGTCTCATAATATGGACTGTCCGCAATGGCAATGCCTTCAATGTCATGAGATGAATGAAGGCAGTTTTGAACTGTGCTGGCAATGCAGCTCGCCACAAAGTACCACCCACAACTAACATTGACCTTTTACCGCTGTAAAAGTCTTAAGATTGAATCATTATTATTGATACTAAATAAGACGATGACAATGGCACTATTAACTGGTTATAGTTGATTATCTTAATTATTTTGCGAGTGATCGATGCAGTATTTTCCATTATTTGTGGATACCAAAAATTTACAGGTACTAGTTGTTGGTGCCGGAGAAGTGGCCACTAGAAAGCTTGATTTGCTGTCACGCACCGAAGCTGACATTACTGTTATTGCCCCGGATATCGCTCAAGAAATTCAAAGCTATCATCAAAAAGGGCGAATTCGATTACATAGGCGCGTTATTGAAGCAGCTGATATTGCTGATTATGATGTGATCTACATGGCCACAGCCAATGAACAACTCAATAAAGACTATGCCGTTTTAGCCACCCAAAAAGGCATTTGGGTCAATGTGGTTGATAATCCCAGTTTTTGCCGCTTTATAACACCTTCCATCGTCGACAGAGGTCGCTTAGTCGTTGCCATCAGTACCGCTGGCGCCGCGCCAGTGTTTGCTCGCACTATTCGTTCCCGACTTGAAACGCTATTGCCCCAGTCATTGAGCCCTCTATTTGATTTTGTTGCGTCAAAGCGCACTGAAGTGCAGCAAAAAATCAGTTCTGGTAAAGATAGACGTTTATTTTGGGAGCGATTCTTTAAACTAAACAGTGATCGTTTTGATAGTGTGACAGAAGCTCATTATCAAGATGCATTTAGCAGTTTAGCTGCCGATGGCGAAATATTATTGTTAGATGAAAACGATAACGCGGCCTTATTGCCTATTGCCGCTATGCCATTATTGCAGAAAATTGAAGTAATTTATCGGGACAGTCCGCTGACTGAAAATGGCGTTAGTACCGATATTAATGAACTTATAAGACGTGATGCTAGCCGCGAAGCTGTCCCTAATCTCAGTGAAATTGCAGCAAAATATCACCATGGCGAGCGCATGCTATTGTTGCTAGACACTGAAAAGTTAAAAAAATTTAAAGCACATTTCCCCATGGCGAAGCATCTTCAACCTGGGGCTTTATAGTCATTTTTGTGGGGATATTTACTGCCTAGCTTAATGGTAAATTGACTGAGCTAAAAACATATTCTAAACCGAGTTTCATACTTGTGCTAAACAGGTTAGACTCGGTTTTTTTATTTGTATGGAACTCCCATGGCGCCTAAAGCTACCGTCTATAAAGCAACAATTCAAATCGCTGATATGGATAGACATTACTATGCCAATCATCAACTTACCATTGCCCAGCATCCTTCAGAAACGGATAGCCGCATGATGGTGAGAATTTTAGCGTTTATTATGAATGCGTCGGACTCGCTGCAATTTAGCAAAGGGCTTTGTGTTGAAGATGAACCTGAGCTATGGGAAAAAAGCTTATCTGATGAAATCAATTTATGGATTGAATTTGGCCAAGCTGATGAGAAGTGGCTGCGTAAAGCTTGTGGTCGGTCAAAGCAGGTTCAGTTAATCACCTACAGTGGTCGCAGTGTGCCTATTTGGTGGAAGCAAAATGAACAAGCACTGCAACGCTATAAAAACTTAAGTGTATTTAATATAGCTGAAGAAAGTGTTGCAGCAATGGAAGTGTTTGTTAACCGCAACATGAAATTGCAGGTGAGTATTACTGATGGCGAAATTTGGTTGTCTGATGAAGCCAATAGCCTGATGGTTCAACCTGAGCGTTTAAAGTAAGGTCAACCAAAGAGCTTATAATTGTTTTAAACCTTTAAATTATACATTTTGCACTATAATTTACAGGTTAACCTGTCTAAATTAAGCCGTCGTATACCACTATCAAGTTTGCCTATGCCAAAACCTGATAGTGGCAAATTAAACTATGAAGTCATTGCAAGTGATTATAATTTAGAAGCTTTAATTGTAATAAGCTTGATAACTTCCCTCAATTAGACTCGATAACACCCAGAAATATCGGTTGTTTTGTCAAAAAAGGAAGTTTTTAATGAAAACACTAAATTTATATTCAGTTGACAAAGTCGATGAGCTTGCCCGCCCTGAAGTGTCTGAGCATATCAATATTTATTCAACCGCCGCTGCGGTGTTTACTGATTTTAGCCAGCTAAAACCTTTTGTAATTGAAATGAATACCGCTGCGGTAGACGTTGAACATTTAATGAAACAATCCCATGTCAGGTTAAAAATTGTCATTGATCAACAAGGGCATTTTATGGGGCTGGTGAGTTTACAAATGCTTCATAGCCAAGAAATGCTTAAGCAGGTCGCCGCAGGTTTTTCGCGAGATCAACTTTTATTGAGTGACTTTATGTTGCCAAAAAATAAGCTAAAAGCCATTGATTATGTGGAACTGGTTAAAGCGCGAATTATTGATGTCATTGAAACGCTGAAGCATTCCCAGCATCAGCACTGTTTAGTAGTTGACGAGCGAGCCCACGTTATTCGTGGCTTAATTTCGGCTAATGATATTGTACGAACCTTAAAACTCCCCATTGATGTGAATTTAAATCCCAGCTTTATGGAGATTGCCGATAATGTCGAAAAACTGAAAGCCGCGAGTTAACCGCACTCAACGTCGATTAATCAAGGTCAATTTATCAAGGTCAATTTATCAAGCTTGATGTGTTGTTTTTATATCAGTAAAACAATAATGTGTAATGATTAAGCATGATATTTACACGGAGCAAGGATGCAGATCAGAAAAGCACAGCGCCATGATGCCACAGTGGCATTTGATATTCGAAACCAAGCAATACTAAGCCAATGCAAAGGGCATTATGATGACGCAATGCTGGTAGCTTGGACGGATGGTGAGCTGCCAATAACATTTGTCGATGCATTTTCGGAGCATGGCTATGTTGCTGTGGTCAATGATGCAGTGGTAGGTGTTGGCATGATTGACGTTAACCATGATGCCGGCAAAAGTTTCGCTGTTGCTACTGGCATGGTCGATGGGATGTTTGTGCACCCCAGTACTTTTGGTCTAGGTGTCGGCAGGGCGATGTTACAACAACTCGAAACCGTCGCAATTGAAGCAGGCTGTAAAAAATTAATATTGGATGCTTCTTTAAATGCAGCTGATTTTTATCGCGCTTGTGGTTTTAAAGGTGACAAGCATTCAATTTACCATTCCCCAAGAGGCCTTAAACTTGCTTGTATACCAATGGAAAAGTTAATCATTAAATGAGCTAATTAATCATCAGTTGGCAGATTTTACCCATTAAAAAGGGCTTCAATAGAAGCCCTGTTAATTGGGTGACTAACGATTAATCTACGATACGCAGTAATTCGTTAATACCCACTTTTCCGCGCGTTTTCGCATCAACCTTTTTAACGATAATAGCAGCATATAAGCTGTAAGTGCCGCACTTAGAAGGTAAGTTACCAGAAACAACAACAGAGCCTGCAGGTACACGCCCGTAATGTACTTCACCTGTTTCACGGTCAAAAATACGTGTGCTTTGGCCTATGTATACGCCCATTGAAATAACACTGCCTTCTTCAACAACTACGCCTTCAACGATTTCGCTGCGCGCGCCAATGAAACAGTTATCTTCAATGATAGTAGGACCTGCTTGTAGTGGCTCTAGAACGCCACCAATGCCCACTCCGCCAGATAAATGTACGTTCTTACCAATTTGTGCACAAGAACCCACAGTCGCCCATGTATCGACCATAGTACCTTCGTCAACGAATGCACCTAGGTTGACATAAGAAGGCATTAATACGGTATTTTTACCGATAAATGAGCCTTTACGAACCGTTGCAGGTGGTACAACACGAATTGCTTCTTCTTTGAAACGTTCAGCTGTGTAGTCAGCAAACTTCTGCGGCACTTTATCAAAGTACTTGGTATCACCACCGTCGATAACTTGATTATCAAAGATACGGAAAGAAAGCAGTACCGCTTTCTTTAACCACTGGTGTACATGCCATTCGCCATCAATCTTTTCTGCTACGCGAGCCTGACCTTTGTCTAGCATGCTAATAACAGTTTCGATATCTGCACGAACACTTGGCTCTACCGTGCTAGGTGTGATGTCCTGACGAGCCTCAAATGCAGCTTCTATGCGTTGGCGTAATGCCTCCATTACTTTCTCCCGATTAGTTTATTGTGGTAAAGGTGTTGAAAGCGCTCCTAAGAGGGCTTCAGATAGTTGCGCTTGTTGCGTTTCATTGAGCTCGCTGCCGGCATTATTTTGTAAGATAAAGAAATCTTCGGCGCGCTCTCCAATGGTGGTAATTTTAGCTGATAATAAGGTGATATCGCAGCGATGCAGCACTTCTCCGACGCTGGCTAATAAGCCCGGGAAGTCTAATGCGATTAGTTCCATCATACTTGTATCATGGTTAGTCCCAGGTAGGAAACTTACTTGGGTACGAACATTAAAAGGTTTCATGATCCGTGACAGCTTTCTAAATTTTGACGGTTTAGGTTTTTGTGCTGCTAACGCCTTCTCAAGTGACTTTTTAATCGACTGAATGCGGGAAAGTTGGCTGATTGGTTCGCCATCTTGCTCTAGGATAACGAATGTATCTAAGGCGTAATCATCATTTGATGTCATAACGTTAGCATCATGAACATTAATGTTTTTATTGTCTAACACCGCCATAACAGTGGCAAATAACTTGGGTTTATCTTTGGCGTAAACAAACAGCTCGCTGCCACCACGGGTCGTATGCTTTGAAATAAGCACCAATGGTTTTTGCTTGTCGTGTTTCAACAAGGCTTCTGTATGCCATGAAACCTGATTAGGTTGATGACGTAAAAAGTAATCGTCTTTAAACCTTAGCCATAACGCATCAATATTTTTTTGTTTTACGCCACGTCGTAGCAGCTCTTTTTGCGCTTTTTGTTTGGTTTCTTGGACTCGCTCAGCCACATCAATGGGCTTTTCTTTGCCTCTGGCTAACACGCGCTGAGTTGAAAAATATAAATCCCGCAGTAACGAGCCTTTCCAATTATTCCATGCTTTGTGGTTTGTCGCGCAAATATCGGCCACAGTTAAGCAATATAAATAACTTAAATGCACCGCATCTTGGACTCTATCTGCAAAAACGGCCACCACATCAGGATCTGAAATATCACGGCGCTGTGCGGTGACTGACATCACTAAATGGTTTTCAACCAACCAAGCCACTAAACGGCCGTCATGATCGTTTAATCCATGAAGCTTACAAAAATCCAGCGCGTCTTTAGAGCCTAACTTACTATGATCGCCGCCTCGTCCTTTAGCAATGTCATGGAATATAGCGCCTAAAACTAATAAGCCTTTTTTAGGCAACTGATTAATTAAAATCGCGCCTAAGGGGAATTCATCTATCTGCTCAGTTTGCGAAAAGCGGTCAATGTTGAGCAGTAAGCGGTGAGTGTGCTCATCAACCGTGTACGCATGAAATAAATCAAACTGCATTTGACCTTCGATGTTACGCCATGCGGGTAAGTATGAAGATAATATGCCGTGTTTATGCATCAAGGATAAAGCTGTTATGCCACGAGGGTGCTTTAAAATACTCATTAAGCATTTTCTGCACTCTGGGTTATCTTGTAATGGCCCCTTAAGGCCACGTCGTGCTTTACGTAAAAGCCGCAGCGTTGGGGCATAAATGCGTTGGATATTAGAATTTTTGGCCACTAACAAAAATAAATTAATAATTTGTTCAGGTTGTTGCTCAAACAGTTGATTATCGAGCACTTCAATGAAGTGACCACGGCGCTGATAGTTTTCATTGATTGGCTGAATGGTTAACGGCGCAGTTTGATGCAAGGTTGCACGCTTAAATAACTGCAGCAACATCTCATTTAATTCCATTACCCGTCTTACTGTGCGGTAATAGCGTTTCATCATTTGCTCGACCGCGAGCTGAGTCCCATCCTCATAACCCATTGCTGCGGCAACTTGTCTTTGTAAGTCAAACAGCAGCCTATTTTCATCTCTGCCAGCAATCATGTGCAGTGAAAAACGCAGTTGCCAGAGAAAATCCTGACATTCCAGTAACTCGGTTAATTCAATGGGCTCAAGAAAGTCGTAGCCGACTAATTCTTGTAATGACGCGGCGTCAAAGTGGCGCATAGCCACCCATGCTATAGTTTGAATATCGCGTAAGCCACCGGGACATGACTTGATATTGGGTTCTAAATCAAAGGCATTGGCTTTAGCATGTCGATATTGCTGTTCTTGTTTTTTTGCAAGAAAGAATGTGTCAGAAGGCCAAAAATCATGTTCACGAATCGCGTCATATAATTGATCAAATAAGCTTTCGTCACCTGATAACAATCTAGCTTCAAGCAGGTTAGTAGCAGTGCTGATATCGCTAAGGCCAAGCTCAAGGGTTTGCTCAATGGTGCGCACACTGTGACCGATCTCTAAGCCAGAATCCCAAAGGTAAGTGATAAATTGGCTGATAAGCTCTTGGGCTTGCAGGTTCTTGGCTTCGGTTTGGGTCAGGATCAGTAAATCAATATCAGAGTGGGGGTGTAATTCTCCGCGGCCGTATCCACCCACCGCAATGAGCGCAATCGTCTGATCATTAAAATAAAACGATTTCCAAGCTTGTTTTAATAGCTCATCAACAAATACACATCGCTCTTTGACGAGTTCAGTTATTGGCTGCTTTTGAGCAAATTGCGCCAATAAGCGCTGGTTTAGATCGACTAGGGTGTTTTTAGCTACCAGCGCAGTGTTCATTGACGTCCTTTTTACCTAAAAATTAAAGCGTTCTTGGGAATTCTTCTTCATTACGTAGTGTGAGTACTTCGACTCCGGTTTTAGTCACTAGCAATGTGTGTTCCCATTGTGCTGATTTTTTACCATCTGAAGTGGTCACTGTCCAGTTATCTTCTTTATCTAAAACCGTTGTGTAGCGTCCAGCATTAATCATTGGCTCGATTGTGAAACACATGCCTTCTTTTAAAACCGTTTTGTCGTTGTTTTTATAATGGACCACTTGTGGCTCTTCGTGAAAGCCTTCACCGATGCCGTGACCACAATAATCTTGCACGATTGAGTATTTGTCTAAACCAGATTTACTGGCTTTAATGAACTTTTCGATAGCAGTGCCAATTTCACCTAACTTAGCACCCGGCTTGACTTTCTTAATGGCTAAATAAAGGCTTTCTTGAGCAATACGAACTAGACGTTTGTCTTTAGGGCTAACATCACCAATTAAAAACATTTTAGAGGTGTCGCCATGAAAGCCATCTTTGATCACTGTGATATCGATATTGAGCACGTCACCGTCTTTTAATATGTAAGGGCCAGGAATACCATGACACACGACTTCATTTACCGAAGTACAGATTGATTTTGGAAAGCCGTGATAGTTCAGCGGTGCAGAGATAGCTCCATGTTCTTCAGTGTATTTAGCACAGATTTCATTCAACTCATCTGTCGTTACTCCCACTTTTACATGTGGGGCTATCATTTCTAACACGTCAGCGGCTAATTTACCTGCTACACGCATTTTTTCGATTTGTTCTGCTGTCTTGATAACTATGCTCATGAATTTTCTCTTACCGTTGTCGCTGTCAAAAAAGCGCATTTAAAATGTGGCAAAATTTGTACTTTTTACCCAGTTATGATATAAAGCGCGCCGTTATGTATAAGTCTTAACGAAACATAAAAGTGAACTAAGCATCAAAGCTTTCTTCACTTATTGCTTCACTAAGAGTAAAATATGGCGGCCATTATACATGTTATAGATGGCAATTTAACTAAATACTAAATCACACACGTATCGACACATTCTTCGGGGTGCTCTTAGTCTATTTTAGGCAAGGGTCGAAGGTATGGGATCCGTGGAGGTCTAACCCCCCAAATTAAGGTATATAAAATGACTACTGTTTCAATGCGCGACATGCTTCAAGCTGGTGTTCACTTCGGTCACCAAACTCGTTACTGGAATCCTAAGATGAAACCTTTCATCTTCGGTGCACGTAATGGTGTTCATATCATCAACCTTGAGCACACTGTACCAATGTTCAACGAAGCTTTAGCTTTCATTAGCAATGTTGCTTCTAAGAAAGGTAAAGTTCTTTTTGTTGGTACTAAGCGCGCTGCTGGCGAAGCTATCAAAGAAGCTGCAATCTCTTGTGACCAGTACTACGTTGATCACCGCTGGTTAGGCGGTATGTTGACTAACTGGAAAACTGTTCGTCAGTCAATCAAACGTCTTAAAGAGCTAGAAAGCCAGTCTGTTGACGGTACTTTCGACAAGCTTACTAAGAAAGAAGCGTTAATGCGTACTCGCGAGCTAGAGAAGTTAGAAAAATCTCTTGGTGGTATCAAAAACATGGGCGGCTTACCTGACGTATTATTCGTTATCGGTGCTGACCACGAGCATATCGCTATTAAAGAAGCTAACAACTTAGGTATCCCAGTTGTTGCTGTTGTTGATACTAACTCTGCTCCAGATGGCGTTAACTACATCGTTCCTGGTAACGATGATGCTATGCGTTCTATCCGTTTGTACACTTCTTCTGTTGCTGCAGCTGCTAACTCAGGCCGTGGTCAAGATTTAGCTGTTCAAGCTGAGCAAGACGGTTTCGTAGAAACTGTTTAATAAGGTTGATGGTTACCATCTCCCTTATTTGCCAATAATTAATTGGTGAACAGGGGCCTTTAGGCCCCTGTTTTATAGATGAAATATTAAACGAATCAAATTTGAGGACTTAACAATGGCAATTACTGCTGCCCAAGTTAAAGAACTTCGTGACCGCACTGGCGCTGGCATGATGGACTGTAAAAAAGCATTGACTGAAACTAACGGTGATATCGAGCTAGCGATTGATAACATGCGTAAGAGCGGTGCTGCAAAAGCTGCTAAAAAAGCAGGTAACATTGCTGCTGAAGGTACAATTCTAATCAAGCAAGCTGAAGGCTACACAGCATTATTAGAAGTTAACTGCCAAACAGATTTCGTTGCTAAAGACGGTAACTTCTTAGCATTTGCTAACGAAGTACTTGAAGTTGCTGCTGCATCTAAAGTAACAATCGAAGAGCTAAAAGCACAGTTTGAAGAAACTCGTGTTGCTTTAGTAGCTAAAATCGGTGAAAACATCAACGTTCGTCGTATCGAGTACATCGATGGCGCTACTCAAGCGACTTACCGTCACGGCGACCGTATCGGTGTTGTTGTAACGGGTGAAGCTGACGCTGAAACACTTAAGCACATCGCAATGCATGTTGCTGCTTCTAAGCCTGAATTCGTTAATCCAACTGACGTACCTGCTGATGTTGTTGCTCGTGAGCAAGCGCTTCAAGTAGAAATCGCGATGAACGAAGGTAAGCCTCAAGAAATCGCTGAGAAGATGGTTATTGGCCGTATGAAGAAGTTTACTGGTGAGATCTCTCTTACTGGTCAAGCTTACATCATGGAGCCTAAGAAAACTGTTGGCGATATTCTTAAAGAGAAAGGCGCAACAGTATCTAACTTCATTCGTTTAGAAGTGGGTGAAGGTATCGAGAAGAAAGAAGAAGATTTTGCTGCAGAAGTTGCTGCACAAATCGCCGCTACTAAAAAAGCGTAATTCAACATCTCTTCATACCCTAAAGCCGCAGCAACCGCTGCGGTTTTGTTATAATTAGGAAAAAGTTATGAGCACCAATCCAAAACCTGCATTTAGACGCGTTCTTTTAAAATTAAGTGGTGAAGCCTTGATGGGCGAAGAAGGCTTCGGTATTGACCCTAAAGTACTTGATCGTATGGCTCAAGAAGTCAAAGAACTGGTTGAGTTAGGTATTCAAGTTGGGGTTGTAATTGGTGGTGGTAATCTATTCCGTGGTGAAGGCTTAGCGCAAGCTGGTATGAATCGTGTTGTTGGCGATCATATGGGCATGTTAGCAACCGTAATGAACGGCCTTGCAATGCGTGATGCACTGCACCGTGCCTATGTAAATGCACGTTTGATGTCAGCCATTCCTTTAAAAGGTGTGTGTGATGACTACAACTGGGCTGAAGCAATCAGTTTATTAAAATCGGGTCGTGTTGTGATTTTTGCAGCGGGTACCGGTAATCCATTCTGTACAACCGATTCAGCAGCCTGCTTACGCGGCATTGAAATTGAAGCTGAAGTTGTACTTAAAGGCACTAAAGTTGATGGTGTTTATTCAGCTGATCCAATGAAGGATCCAGAAGCGGTTAAATACGACACCCTGTGCTTCAACGAAGTGTTAGAAAACGAATTTAAGGTAATGGACTTAGCAGCATTTACGCTAGCCCGTGACCACAACATGCCAATATTAGTATTCAACATGAATAAGCCAGGTGCATTGCGCCGTGTTATCATGGGCGAAGAAGAAGGCACGTATATTAGCGCTAAAAAATCAAGCTAAATCAGGCTTAGAAATTTAACTTGAACGGGTATCGACAAAGGGCAACCCGTGTACCATTATCAAGGTGCCGTTCAGGTATTAAGTGTTTGTGACCAAAAGGATATTTAACGTGATTAATACAATTAAAGAAGATGCTCAAGAACGTATGAGCAAATGTGTTGAAGCAACTAAAAACCAAATGGCCAAAGTGCGTACCGGCCGTGCTCACCCAAGTTTACTTGATTCAATTCAGGTTTCTTACTACGGTTCTATGACACCACTTAAGCAAGTTGCTAATATTGGTATCGAAGACTCACGTACGCTAAATGTAACTGTATTTGATGCTACTATGGTGCAAGCTGTAGAAAAAGCGATTATGAGCTCTGATTTAGGCTTAAATCCAATGACTGCCGGCAACTCAATGCGTATTCCATTACCAGCATTGACTGAAGAGCGTCGTAAAGATTTCATCAAAGTGGTTCGTGGTGAAGCTGAAAATGGCCGTGTTGCAGTCCGTAACGTTCGCCGTGATGCTATCAGCGAAATTAAAAAGCTTGAGAAAGCAAAAGAGTGTACTGAAGATGATGTTCGCCGTAGCGAAGATGAAATTCAGAAGTTCACCGATGCTAGCATCAAGAATATTGATGGAATTTTAGCTGTTAAAGAAAAAGAATTGATGGAAGTCTAATTCTCCTCATAGCAAAGCTAGAGTTGAAGCGCCGTGTAAGGTTATACTACACGGCGTTTGTCTATTTGAAAGGGTTGTAATAGATGTCATCCACTGTTGGATTTGAGCCAGAAACACAATTAGATACCGATATTGATTCATCAGAGCAATTGCCTGGGCAATTATCTGATGTGGTTAAACAGTCGTTGCCTAAACATGTTGCCATCATTATGGATGGCAATGGCCGCTGGGCTCAGCAACAAGGTAAACCAAGAGTGTTCGGCCACAAGGCCGGTGTAAAGGCCGTGCGTCGGGCTGTCAGTGTGGCGAGCCAGTTACAAATCGAGTCGTTAACCTTGTTTGCTTTTTCCAGTGAAAATTGGCGTCGTCCTGATAAAGAAGTCAGTTTGCTGATGGAATTGTTTTTCACTGTATTACAGCGCGAAATCAAACTACTGCATAATAATCAAGTGCGTTTAAATATTATCGGTGATATCAGCCGCTTTTCTGCACGTTTACAAAAACAGATCCATGAAGCACAACAAAAAACGGCAGGCAATACTGGTTTAGTGCTTAATGTTGCTGCTAACTATGGTGGCCGCTGGGATATTTTACAAGCGACACAAAAGTTAGCGGATAAAGTCGCCCAAGGTGATTTAGCATCCGATGAGTTAACTGAAGATTTATTAAATCAACAACTGTGCATGCACGGACAAAATGAAGTTGATTTGATGATCCGGACAGGCGGTGATTACCGCATCAGTAATTTTATTTTATGGCAGGCTGCATATGCGGAGTTAGTCTTTACTGACACCTTATGGCCAGATTTCAATGAGCAAGCGTTTAAAGATGCCCTTGCTGTATTTGCCAGTAGACAGCGCCGCTTTGGTTTGACAGGCAGTCAAATCGAAGAAATTCGCGCTATATAAAGAATTAAGAGGCTAAACTTTTGTTAAAACAAAGAATTATAACAGTATTATGGTTACTTCCTCTCGTTATAGGGGCCATTTTCTTTCTGCCTGCAGAGTATTTTGCTTGGGTTTTGGTGCCGGTATTCATGATCGGCGCAAAAGAGTGGGGCAGCTTTATTGACCCTGAGTGTAAAGTGACCCAGTGGACATTTACCGTCACAGTCACCGTTATTTTATTAGCGTTAAACTTTATCGTACCTGTGGATGCAATGTGGCTTAAAGGCCAATTACACCCTATTTTTGTCTCTATTATTGCTATTGGTGCTTTTTGGTGGTTTTTAAGCGCACTTTTAGTTATTTCATTTCCTAAAACTGACAGCATATGGAAAAACAGCCCAATGCTGAAGTCGATGTTTGGTCAGCTAACACTTATTCCCTGTTTTGTTGCCCTCATTACGCTCAAATCAATCAGCAGTAATGTTGACCCTTATTTTGGCGGCACCTTAGTCTTTTTAGTCATGTTAGTTGTTTGGGCCGCTGATACAGGTGCTTATTTTGCTGGTCGCGCATTTGGTAAGCATAAATTGATGCCCAATGTTAGCCCTAATAAAACCCTTGAAGGTTTGATTGGTGGCTTATTAGCAACCTTGGTCGTCGCATGTGGGGTGATGTATTACTCACCAGAACAAGAATTAGCTTTAGTGATTACCGTTACGCTGATAACCGCTTTAGCTTCAGCCTTTGGTGATTTATCTGAAAGCATGTTTAAACGTGCTGCTGATATAAAAGATTCAGGTACTATTTTACCAGGCCATGGTGGAGTACTCGATAGAATGGACAGTTTAACGGCTGCACTACCGATCTTCACTCTTATCTACATCGCATTCTGGATTTAATACAATGCAAAATATGGTCATTTTAGGCGCTACTGGCTCCATTGGGTCAAGTACGTTAAGTGTTATTAGCCAAAACCCACAGCAATATGCGGTTTATGGTCTCGTTGCCAATGCCAGCGTCGATAAAATGTTGTCATTATGTATCGAGCATAAACCAGTATATGCACATATGGTCGATGAATCTGCAGCTAAGGCGCTGCAGCAGCGTATACCTGCTAATATTGCCACTAAGGTGACAACAGGTGAGGATGCGTTATTAGGTCTTGTCACGGCTTCTGAAGTTGATACGGTTATGGCCGCGATTGTCGGCGCAGCAGGTCTTGTTTCAACCTTTGCCGCAGTTAAAGCGGGCAAACGGGTATTGCTGGCAAATAAAGAAGCCTTAGTCATGTCTGGCGAATTGTTTATGCAGGCTACAGTGCAAAGTGGCGCGACCCTACTGCCGGTCGATAGTGAGCATAATGCTATTTTTCAGTGCTTACCTGCCGATATTCAAGCCAACCTTGGGCACTGTGATTTAACCGCATCTGGTATTTCGCATATTTTACTGACAGGCTCTGGTGGCCCATTTTTAACCGCCGATTTAGCCGCGCTTCAATCCATGACGCCAGCACAAGCGTGTAATCACCCTAATTGGTCAATGGGACCTAAAATTTCAGTCGATTCAGCCACCATGATGAACAAGGGTCTTGAGTTTATTGAAGCGCGCTGGTTATTCAATACTAAGGCTGAGCAATTGAAAGTGGTTATTCACCCGCAAAGTGTGATTCACTCTATGGTGCAATATCGAGATGGTTCAGTGCTCGCACAAATGGGTAACCCAGATATGCGTACACCTATTGCCCATTGTATGTCTTTTCCTGAAAGAATTAACGCTGGAGTTGAACCTTTGGACTTTTTCAAAGTCCGAGAATTGAGCTTCTGTGAACCTGACTTCAATCGTTTCCCATGTTTAGGCTTAGCAATGCAGGCTTGTGAGCAAGGGCAAGAGGCGACAACAGTACTTAACGCCGCTAACGAAATTGCCGTAGCAGCCTTTTTAGCTGAACAAATCAAGTTCACTGACATCGCTAAAGTTAATGAAGCGTGTTTATTAAAAGTGCCGCAGTCGTCGTTATCGACGATTGAAGATATTGTACAGTTAGATGCACAAGCACGTGCTATTGCTCATGAAGCAATTAAATCAATTAACTAGTTCTTAGGAGAACAATGTTAGATTTTTTATGGAACCTAGGGTCATTTATTGTCGCATTAGGTATTTTGATTACAGTTCATGAATACGGACATTTTTGGGTTGCACGCCGTTGCGGCATAAAAGTCGAACGTTTTTCTATTGGCTTTGGTAAAGCCATTTGGCGCAAGGTTGGTAAAGACGGCACTGAGTACGTTGTGGCGATGATCCCGCTTGGCGGTTATGTCAAAATGCTTGATGAGCGAGTAGAAGATGTCCCAGAGGAATTACTCGACCAAGCTTTTAATCGAAAAACCGTTTGGCAGCGTATTGCGGTTGTGGCAGCCGGGCCCATGGCCAACTTTTTGTTCGCCATTGTTGCCTTATACCTTATGTACATCATTGGCGTACCTTCTTTTAAGCCTGTTATTGATACCACCAAAGCCAATACTCCTGCGGCGCAGATAAGCATTAAAGAGCCAATGCAAATTTTATCGGTATCTGGTCAAAAAGTCAGAAACTGGGAAGAAGTTAATTTAGCGTTAGTGAGTCATATTGGCGGCGATTCGTTAGAGATCAGTCTTACACCGCTTAATGCGGCCGTTACAGATGCCCAGCTTGGTCAATCCCATACGCTTGATATTAGCCAATGGACATTTGACCCCGATAAAGAATCGCCAATTAGTGCAATTGGTTTAGGTATTTATCGCCCAGCCATTGAACCTAAAATAGCCTTGATCACCAAAGGTAGCGCGGCAGAATATGCTGGTATGCAGGTTGGCGATGAAATTACTGCCATCAATGGTAAACCATACCGCGATTGGAATGCGTTTGTAGATGTGATACAAAAGTCTGCCGATAAAACGGTGCAGCTAAAAATATTACGTGATAATCAAGCATTAACCCTTAATGTCACCCCGCAAGCACAAACCAATGCTGCAGGCCAAGTGATTGGCATGGTCGGGGTAAGTCCTACTCAAATTGATTGGCCGGAAAGTATGCGCTTCCAGCTTGAGTATGGCATAGTAGATTCCTTCACAGCAGCCGCTGATAAAACATGGCAACTGGTGGTTGTCAGCTTTAAGATGATTGGAAAACTGTTTACCGGCGATGTGTCGGTGAAAAACTTAAGTGGTCCTATTTCTATAGCTCAAGGTGCTGGTACCAGTGCAGACTATGGATTTGTGTACTTTCTTGGGTTTATCGCACTCATCAGTGTGAACTTAGGCATCATTAATTTAATGCCTTTGCCAGTGCTCGATGGGGGACACTTGCTGTATTACTTTATCGAAGTGATTACGGGTAAGCCTGTACCGGAGAAGGTACAGGACATAGGATTCAGGTTTGGCGCAGCGATGCTGTTATTGTTGATGAGTGTTGCACTCTTTAATGATTTTTCCAGACTCTGAGCAGGGAACACAAATAATTAGAAGTGCTCTATGAGATTGAATAAACTTTTTGCCTCGATGATTTTAGTCGGCGCGTCATTTTCAGGCAATGGTATGGCGGAAACTTTCCAACCATTTGAAGTGACCGACATCCAGATTGATGGTTTACAGCGAGTCGCACTTGGTGCTGCCTTGCTAAACCTGCCCGTTAAAGTGGGCGATACGGTAGACCAAGTAAAATTACAGCAAGCCATTAAAAGCTTGTATGCCTCAACCAACTTCGAAACCATCAGTGTTAGCCATGAAGATGGCGTATTGCTTGTTTCCGTTAAAGAGCGTGCCACTATCAGTGCTGTTACCTTTGAAGGTAACAAAGATATTAAAGATGAGCAGTTACAAGAAAGCTTAGACGGCTCAGGTATTAAAATCGGTGAGTCACTTGATAGAACCATGTTGTCAGGCATCGAAAAAGGCCTGCAAGATTTCTATTACGGTGTGGGTAAATACGGCGCGAAAGTTGAAGCAGAAGTCATTAACTTACCTCGTAACCGTGTTGAACTTAAATTTAACTTCACTGAAGGCTTAGCGGCTGAAATTCGCCAAATTAACGTAGTGGGTAATACCGTTTTTTCAGATTCTGAATTAATTGGTTTACTTGAGCTTAAAGATTACGTTGCTTGGTGGGACTTATTTGGTGAGCGCCGTTATCAAAAGCAAAAGCTTGAAGCTGATTTAGAAACGGTAAAAACCTACTATCACAACCAAGGTTATATTCGCTTTGCGGTAACATCAACCCAAGTGGCAATGACCCCTGATAGAAAAGGCTTGTACATCACCATCAATGTTGATGAAGGTGATAAGTACGAGGTCTCTGAAGTTAACTTAACCGGTGATTTAATGGGCCGTGAAGAGTTGATGAAGGCTATCTTGCCGATCAAAGAAGGCGATATGTACAACGGTGGTGATGTTACCTTCACCGAAGAAATGTACAGCAAGTATTTAGGCCGTTTTGGTTATGCTTATCCTGAAGTAAAAACCTATCCAGAAATTAATGACGAAACCAAAGAGGTTGCATTAAACATTAATGTTAACCCTGGTAAACGTGTTTACGTGCGCTCAATTAACTTCAGCGGTAACACAGTTACTAAAGATGAAGTAATGCGTCGTGAACTACGTCAAATGGAAGGTGCGTGGTTAAACTCAGCTCAAGTTGAGCAGTCAAAAGTATTGTTAAACCGTTTAGGTTACTTTGAAACAGTTGATACTGAAACCGTACAAGTACCTGGCAGTGATGACTTAGTGGATGTGGCTTTCAATGTGAAAGAACAGCCATCTGGTTCATTTAACGCCGGTGTGGGTTATGGTACTGAATCAGGCTTAAGTCTGCAGTTTGGTGTACAGCAAAGTAACTTCTTAGGTACGGGTAACCAAGCGGGTATTAACTTAAATACCAATAAGTATTCTAAGAACGTTAACTTCTCTTACACTGACCCGTACTTTACTAAAGATGGTGTGAGCTTAGGCGGCAGTATCTTCTGGAACGAGTTTGATGCAAACGAGGCTAACCTTGAGCGTTATAAGAATAAATCTTATGGCATCGCGGTAAACTCAGGCTTCCCGATAAACGAAAATAACCGTTTAAATGGTGGTATCGGCTATCGTCATAACGCGATTTCAGAAATCTCTGCTTACGAACAAGCATTACGTTTCTATAATGTTTACCGTGAGTCTGATGACCCGAATTCTGATTTAGCCTTTGATAACTTTGAGATAAATGGTGGTTGGTATCGCAGTACATTAAACCGCGGCACCTTCCCAACAGATGGTTCATCGCAGCGCCTAAGTGCGAAAGCAACCATTCCAGGGTCGGATCTGCAGTATTTTAAAACTGACTTTGATACCAACTTTTACTTACCATTAACCCGTAACCACAGCTTTGTGTTACTAACGCGAGCGCGCTTAGGTTATGCCAATGGTTATGGTAAGTTTAATGAGAATGATCAAATTTTGCCTTTCTGGGAAAACTATTACTCAGGTGGTAGTAGCTCATTACGTGGCTTTAAGTCTAATTCTGTCGGCCCTCGTTCGTTCTATTTATATCGTGGTAGTGAGCCATGTGCGCCAGATCCATCAGGTGACGGCTGTACACTGCCAGGTGATCCTAACCGAATTCAAGTGAGTTCTGGTCGTTCTATTGGTGGTAATGCCATTGCGACTGCCAGTGTGGAAATGATTGTTCCAACGCCTTTCTTGGATGAGGCTTATTCTAATTCAGTACGTACTAGTTTCTTTGTTGATGCTGGTAACGTATGGGATACCGAGTTTGATTATGACTCGTATAGATACCTTCCAGCGGATGAGTTTGACAAACTGGAAGATTATAGCGACCCAGGTCGGATCCGTGCCTCTTGGGGTATGAGCGTCCAATGGTTATCACCAATGGGACCTATGGTGTTTAGCTTGGCTTGGCCGATTAAAGAGTACGAAGATGATGAAACAGAGATATTTTCGTTCAACATTGGCAAAACGTTCTAAAACAAATACACTCAGCAAGTTTTGCTGATAATAACAAGGAGTCTATTTTGAAAAAGATGTTAAATCGCGCGTTAGTAACAATGGCATTTTTAAGTGCACCTATGATGGCACATGCGGAAAAAATTGCTGTGGTTGATATGGGCGAAGTATTTGAGCAACTGCCTCAACGTGAACAAATTTCACAGTCACTAAAAACTGAGTTTGGTGATCGAGTTGCTGACGTACAAAAAATGCAAGAACAAATGCGTACATTAGTTGAAAAGCAACAACGTGATGGCGCGTTAATGAGCGAAAGTCAAAAAACTGAGCTTGGACGTGAAATGGAATCACTAAAGTCTGATTTCCAATTAAAAGGCAAAGCACTTGATGAAGATATGCGTCGTCGTCAAGGTGAAGAGCAAAACAAGCTTTTAGTTAAAGTACAAGAAGCGATTAATACTATTGCTGCAAAAGAGTCTTATGACATCGTATTGCAACGTGGTGCTGTCATCTACGTTAAGCCAGATGCTGATATCAGTGATAAAGTTGTTCAAGCGTTAAGTAAAGGCAACTAATGAAAACCGTGACTTTAAAAGAGCTTGGTCAGCTATTAGGCGCATCTGTTAAAGGCGACGACACTTTGGTGATCACCAGTGTTGCGACCCTAGAAGATGCCGCCTCAGATCAACTTTCTTTTTTAGCCAATAGTAAATATCGTGCCCAGCTTGAGACCTCTCAAGCGGGTGCGGTGTTATTGAGTGAAAAAGATGCCGAAGATTACAGCGGCAATGCTTTAGTGTTAAAAGACCCATACGTGGGCTTTGCACGGGTAGCACAACTTTTAGATACCACCCCAAAAGTTACCAAAGGTATCCACCCCTCGGCACAAATCGATGCCTCAGCGCAACTGGGCGAGAATGTCGCTATAGGGGCTAATGCAGTTATTGATACTGGTGTCATTATTGGTAATGACGTACAAATTGGCGCAGGCAGCGTAATCGGCGAACAATCTATCATAGGTTCTGGCTGTATTTTAAAAGCTAATGTGACTTTTTATCATGATGTGATTGTTGGTCAGCAATGTATTTTTCATTCTGGTTGCGTGATTGGTTCTGATGGCTTTGGCTATGCGAACGAGCGCGGTAACTGGATCAAAATCCCACAAACTGGTGGTGTAAGAATTGGCGATAATGTAGAAATTGGCGCCAATACCACAGTAGATCGTGGTGCTTTATCTCATACAGAAATTCATGATGGCGTTATCATCGATAACCAAGTTCAAATTGCCCATAATTGTGTTGTCGGCCAAAATACCGCTATTGCAGGAACCTCATTCCTAGCCGGTAGTGCGACTCTTGGTAAGTACTGTATTATTGGTGGCGGTAGCGGTATCGCAGGCCATTTGAAGGTTGCAGACGGCACCCATGTCTCTGGCAGCACCAATGTGACAAGCGAAATTCGTAAACCAGGTTTGTATTCATCTGCTACAATTGCAATGGATAACAAATCATGGCGTCGCAATACTGTTCGTTTCCGTCATTTAGATGAATTATTTAATCGCGTCAAAGTGATTGAAAAGAAAATACAAGATTAGAAGTCATGGCATGATTGCCATTGCGAGGAATTAGCGTGTCAAACCAATTAAATACCATGGATATTGAAGAGATCCTTCAGTATCTTCCTCATAGATACCCTTTTTTGTTAGTTGACCGTGTTCTAGATTACACCGTAGGTGAGTCTTTACATGCGATTAAAAATGTCACCTTTAATGAGCCTTTTTTCCAAGGTCACTTCCCAGTTAAACCAGTAATGCCTGGTGTATTAATCATTGAAGCGATGGCCCAAGCAACGGGTTTGCTTGCATTTAAAACCATGAGTCCAGATCCATCACCAGATGTCTTATATTTACTTGCTGGTATTGATAAAGCACGTTTTAAGCGGGTGGTATCTCCAGGTGATCAGATTCATTTCCACGTTAAAATGATTAAAGAGCGCCGAGGAATTGGTGTATTTGAAGGACAAGCATTCGTCGATGGCGAGCTAGCCTGTTCAGCCGAAATCATGTGTGCACGCAGAGAGATCAACAAGTGATTGATAAGTTAGCATTCGTTCACCCAGACGCAAAAATTGGTAACAATGTCACGATTGGCCCTTGGAGTTATATTGGCGCTGACGTTGAAATTGGCGACGATACTTGGGTTAGTTCACATGTCGTTATCAAAGGCCCAAGTGTCATTGGTAAAGGCAATCGTTTCTTCCAGTTTTCTTCAATTGGCGAAGAATGCCAAGATAAGAAATATGCTGGTGAGCCAACAACTTTAATCATGGGTGATAATAATATCATTCGTGAAAACGTGACTATTCACCGCGGTACCATTCAAGATAATAGTGAAACCCGTATAGGTTCAAATAACCTACTTATGGCTTATGTGCATATCGCTCATGACTGCGTGCTAGGTGACAATATTATCATGGCAAATAATGCTTCTATTGCAGGCCATGTACATGTTGGTGATTGGGCTATTTTAGGTGGCATGACTGGTGTACATCAGTTTGTACATATTGGTGCCCATGCGTTTACTGCAGGCTCTTCAACCATCTTTCAAGATGTGCCGCCATTTGTGATGGCAGCCGGTAGCCCAGCTATCCCAAGAGGTCTGAACGTTGAAGGTTTGAAGCGCCGAGGTTTCACTAAAGAAACCCAACATGCTATTCGTCGTACCTATAAATCGCTATATCGTAAAAATTTAACGATTGAAGAAGCATTAGCTGAAATTACTGAAGACGCTGAAGCCGATGAATACGTTAAAGGCATGGTTGAATTCATCAATGGTTCATCTCGCGGGATCATTCGATAGTATTGATAATGACAAATAATACCCCTCGTATATTTGCTATGGTCGCCGGAGAAATCTCCGGCGATATTTTAGGCGCAGGCTTAATTAAGTCGCTACAAAATCACTACCCAGATGCGCGCTTTATTGGCATTGGTGGTCCTCAAATGGAGGCTCTTGGTTTCGAGAGCTTTTTTTCGTTTGAAGAGCTTGCCGTTATGGGGATTGTTGAAGTGTTAGCAAGGCTGCCGCGTTTACTTAAAGTGCGCGCCAGTTTGATTGAGCAAATTTGTGCAGCAAAACCTGATTGCTTTATTGGTATTGATGCGCCAGATTTTAACCTTGGGGTTGAACTCAAGTTAAAAAATAAAGGCATAAAAACGGTCCATTATGTGAGTCCGTCGGTCTGGGCTTGGCGTCCAAAACGTATTTTCAAAATCGAAAAAGCCACCAATATGGTGTTGTCGTTATTACCTTTTGAAAAAGCGTTTTATGACAAACATCAGGTGCCATGTACCTTTGTCGGTCATACTTTAGCGGATGATATTCCGCTTGAAAGCGATAAGTTAGCTGCCCGTAAACTGCTGGGTTTAGACCCTAATGCAGAATATTTAGCCATTTTGCCTGGATCTCGCGGTGGTGAGCTAAAACAGTTAGCTGAACCTTTTATTAAAGCGGCGCTGATTGTTAAGCAAGCTTATCCAGATATTAAGTTTGTCACGCCACTGGTTAATAAGGCCCGTAAGGAGCAGTTTATTGCCGCCCTTGAGCTGTATGCACCAGATTTGGTTATCGATTTAATTGAAGGGCAATCAAGGGAAGTCATGGCCGCAGCTGACGCTATTTTACTAGCATCAGGCACTGCAGCACTTGAAGCCATGCTGGTTAAAAGGCCTATGGTGATGTCTTATCGGGTTAATGCGCTGACTTACAAAATTGCTAAACGCATGATGTTAGTTGAGCATTACTCTTTGCCAAACTTGCTCGCGGGCAAAAAGCTTATTCCTGAAATTGTTCAAGATGAGTGTAATCCTGAGAATATTTCAGCTGCAGTGATTGAGCAGTTAAATGCAGATTTTACGCCGCTTAAGCAAGAGTTTGAGCAAATTCATCGCAGTTTACGCTGCAATGCCAGCGATAGAGCTGCTGACGCGGTAATTAACTTACTCGATTAATATCAGTAATTTTTAAAGCCTGATTGAGTGATGTTATTCGCTCAAGCAGGTTTTTTTATGGCAATTTTAGAGGTGATTTGTGAGTCGTATTCCTGCAGTAATAAAGGGTATTACCCCCGAACAAGTTGAATACATTAGCCGCGGCGTGGTCGCGGGTGTTGATGAAGTTGGCCGAGGCCCATTAGTGGGTGATGTGGTTACCGCAGCAGTTATTTTAGACCCTAATAATCCGATATCAGGCTTAAATGACTCAAAAAAATTAACTGAAAAACGCCGTGAATTGCTATTTACTGAAATCACTGAAAAAGCCTTATGCATTAGTGTCGGCCGTGCATCCCCATTAGAGATTGATGAACTTAACATTCTCCATGCCACCATGCTGGCTATGCAGCGGGCAGTGCAAGGCTTAACTATTACCCCAGAGCGAGTGTTGGTGGATGGGAATCGTAGTCCAGAGTTTGGAATCGTTAGTCATGCCATTATCAAAGGTGATGGCTTGGTGGCAGCAATAAGCGCCGCATCGATTATTGCCAAGGTAACCCGCGACAGGGAAATGGCTGAGCTTGATGCCAGATATCCACAATATGGGTTTGCCAATCATAAAGGTTACCCAACTAAAGCCCATTTTGAAGCATTAGCACAACATGGGGTATTAGCTGAACACCGCAAAAGTTTTAAACCAGTCATGGCAGTACTGGCAAAATCTGAATCTTAAACCGCTTTGGTTATAACAATATAGCATTAGACAGCATCGCCAAGTATTGCCTACGGCATTGGCGCTGTTTAATCGGCTTATTTAGCGATGATAGCCCTAATCTGTTCTATTAAATTTGGGGTTAGTTTGTTAATCTGGCTAGCAGTTTTTTCCTTTTAATCACGCATTTCAAAGATACTATAATCTATGTCCGATCCTCGTTTTGTTCATCTTCGCGTTCACAGTGATTTTTCCATGTCAGATGGCGTGGCAAAAGTTAAACCTATTATTGCCAAAGCCGAAGAGCTTGGAATGGGGGCGCTAGCGATAACAGATCAAAATAACTTTTGTGGTCTGGTAAAGTTTTATGGTGGCTGTCATGGGGCAGGGATCAAGCCGATTGTTGGCGCTGATTTTTGGATGAAAGTCCCAGGTTTTGAAAAAGAGTTTTGCGCCTTAACTATCATCGCCTTAGATAACGACGGTTATCAAAATTTAACCCAGCTCATCAGTGAGGCCTATTTACGTGGCCAAATAGATGGGCGAGTGGTTATCGATCAAGAGTGGCTGATTAAGTTTAATAAAGGCATTTTGATTATTTCTGGGGCGAAAGAAGGCGATGTTGGTAAGGCATTATTAAAAGGTAACCAAACCCAAGTTGATCAGCTGATAAATTTCTATCAAACCCATTTTGAAGATCGTTACTTTTTAGAGCTTTTGCGAACTGGCAGAGCTGATGAAGAACGCTATCTGCACATGGCGGTAAAATTAGCTTCTGATCGCAATCTACCTGTTGTGGCGACCAATCAGGTGGTCTTTTTAAAGGCCGATGATTTTGAATCCCATGAAATACGGGTGGCGATCCATGACGGTTTTACTTTAGCAGATCCTCGCAGACCGAAAAAATACAGTAAAGAACAATACTTACGCACAGAAGAAGAAATGTGTGAGTTATTTGCTGATATTCCATCAGCACTGGCAAACAGTGTGGAAATCGCCAAACGCTGTAATGTGACTATACGTTTACACGAATATTTCTTGCCTAACTTCCCAACGGGCGATTTGACCATTGAAGACTTTCTCGTCGAAGTGTCGGAAAAAGGCCTAGAAGAGCGGCTGGAATTTTTATTCCCTGATGAACAGGTACGTTTAGAAAAGCGTCCCGAGTATGATGAACGCCTAGATATTGAGCTAAAAGTGATTAACCAAATGGGCTTCCCTGGTTACTTCCTTATTGTAATGGAGTTTATTCAATGGGGTAAGGATAACGATATTCCTGTTGGACCGGGTCGTGGATCTGGTGCGGGCTCATTAGTGGCATATGCACTAAAAATTACCGATCTTGACCCACTAGAGTACGACTTACTGTTTGAACGTTTCTTAAACCCAGAACGTGTCTCTATGCCTGATTTCGATGTCGATTTCTGTATGGATAGACGTGATGAAGTTATCGATCACGTTGCTGAATTGTATGGCCGAGATGCGGTATCACAAATTATTACCTTTGGTACCATGGCGGCAAAAGCTGTGGTACGGGACGTTGGCCGTGCACTCGGTCACCCCTATGGTTTTGTTGAACGGTTAACAAAAATGATCCCTGCAGAGCCCGGGATGACTCTGACCAAAGCCTTTGAAGTGGAGCCATCATTACCAGAAGCGTATAACGCTGATGAAGATGTCCGTGAGCTGATTGACATGTGTCGACGACTTGAAGGTGTTACTCGTAATGCCGGTAAGCATGCTGGTGGCGTGGTTATCTCACCGACAGTTATCACTGATTTCTCGCCCCTTTATTGTGATGCTGAAGGCTTAAACCCAGTAACACAATTCGATAAAAATGATGTAGAAACCGCAGGGCTAGTTAAGTTTGATTTCTTAGGCTTAAGAACCCTGACCATCATTGATTGGGCGCTGCAAATGATTAACCCGCGCCTAGCAAAGCAGGGCAAAGAGCCCGTCAGGATTGAGGCCATTGACTTAACCGATCCTAAGTCGTTTAGATTACTTCAGCGCTATGAAACCACAGCGGTATTCCAGTTAGAATCCCGTGGTATGAAAGATTTGATTAAACGTCTGCAACCCGATTGTTTTGAAGACATGATTGCACTTGTGGCACTGTTTCGCCCAGGCCCATTGCAATCAGGCATGGTAGATAACTTTATTGAGCGTAAGCATGGCCGTGAAGCGGTCTCTTATCCAGATGCAGAATATCAACATGAGTCATTAAAAGAACTACTAGAACCAACCTACGGCATTATTTTGTATCAAGAACAAGTGATGCAGATTGCGCAGGTGCTAGCAGGCTACACCCTAGGTGGCGCGGATATGTTACGCCGTGCAATGGGTAAGAAAAAACCTGAAGAAATGGCCAAACAGCGTGGTACTTTCAAAGAAGGGGCTATCAACAATGGTGTTGATGGCGACCTGTCGATGAAAATCTTCGATTTGGTTGAAAAATTCGCCGGTTATGGTTTTAACAAATCTCACTCAGCAGCCTATGCACTGGTTTCTTATCAAACCCTATGGCTAAAAACCCATTATCCTGCCGAGTTTATGGCGGCGGTAATGTCAGCGGATATGGATAACACAGACAAAATCGTTATCTTAGTCGATGAGTGCGAACGCATGGGCTTGCCGCTTATTCCACCGGATGTGAATAAAGGGTTATTCAAATTTACCGTTGATGACGAGCTTAACATTGTCTACGGTATTGGTGCGATAAAAGGGGTTGGTGACGGCCCGGTTGAATCGATTTTGAATGCCCGCAAAGATGGGCCTTTTATTGATTTATTTGATTTCTGTGCCCGAATCGATCTTAAAAAACTCAATAAACGGGTGATTGAGAAGTTAATTTGTGCAGGGGCATTAGACAGTTTAGGCCCGCACCGCGCGGCGATGATTGCCACATTACCAGAAGCGATTTTAGCTGCGGCGCAGCATAATAAAGCTGAAGCCATTGGCCAAAACGATATGTTTGGCCTACTTAACTCTGAACCAGAAGACAATAAACAAAACTTTGTTGAATGTACTCCTTGGCCTGATAAAGTTTGGCTTGAAGGTGAGCGTGATACTTTAGGTTTATACCTTACAGGTCATCCGATAAATCAATACTTAAAAGAGCTGAAGCAGTACACTTCAGGGCGTTTAAAAGACGTCCATCCGACTGACCGCGGTAAAACCATGAAGGCCGCGGGGCTAGTTATTGCCACTCGAGTGATGGTAACCAAACGTGGCTCAAAAATGGGGCTGGTGACGTTAGATGATAAAAGCTCACGCTTAGAAGTGATGCTATTTACTGAAGCGTTTGAAAAGTTTAATCACTTGCTTGAAAAAGATAAAATTTTGATCTGTGAAGGTGAGGTCAGCTTTGATGATTTTGCTGGTGGCAATCGCATGACTGCCCGCAACATCATTGAAATTGGCGAGGCTCGTAGCCACTTTGCCAATGCAGTGGAAATAAACATTACTGCTGATGACATCAATCAAACTTGGCTTGAGCAATTTGAGCAAGCATTAACGCCATGGAAAAACGGCAGTGTGCCGGTTATCATTAATTATCAGCAGCAACAAGCAGCAGGCCAATTACGCCTTGGTGATGAATGGCGGGTGAATCCAACCGATGAACTGATGCTGGCAATTGAAAGTCTAGTGGGCTCTAAAAACGTCAAAATCGTGTTTAATTAATTTAGCAAACTGGCTTTGGTTTCGGGCTCACATTGCTGAGCCATTTGGGCAATAGAGGCATCCATTGAGCGTAGATATTTGCAAAGCGATACAAGCGCATGCGCTAGTGCTATTAAACGCACAGCCTCAGGCTAAGTTAGTATTAGCTTACAGCGGCGGGGTTGATTCTGAATGCCTTGCCTATGGTTTAAGCCAGTTTGCCCAGCAGCACCCTAATATCCCTTGCTTATTAGTCCATGTTCATCATGGACTTAGTGACAATGCAGAGCATTGGGTCAATCATTGTCTCACTCAGGCTAAGCACTATCAGTTACCCATTCAGATAGAACGTGTAGCGATTAATAAAGCTGCGCGGCAAAGTTTAGAGGCGCTCGCCAGAGATGCCCGCTATAACGTCTTCAAAAAATACCTTAACCAAGGCGATATATTACTCACCGCCCATCATCAAGATGATCAACTGGAAACCTTACTGTTAGCCCTCAAACGTGGTCAAGGGCCCAAGGGCTTAGCGGCCATGGGCGCCATGCAGCCATTTAATCATCAAAGTTGGATTGTTAGGCCGTTACTTGATGTTACTCGCCAGCAAATTGAAGCTTTTGCCAGTGATAACCAACTTAAGCACATTGAAGATGAAAGTAATCAAGATGAGCAATTTGACCGTAACTTTCTGCGCCATGACATCATTCCGAGATTAAAAGCTCGCTGGCCAAGTATTGCCACCACCGCATCACGCAGTGCTAAATTATGCGCTGAGCAGCAGCAAGTGATTGAAGATGAAGTTGATACGCGCTTACCCGCATGGCTTGATACAGCAACACCATTTGAGTTGCCCGCTTTTAAATTACAGCAATTGTCAGACCAAACACCTCAATGGCAAGCCCTGTTGCTGCGGGGCTTTATTCAATCTTTAGGGTTTAATTTGCCGTCTCAATCGCAGCTGGAACAAATTTTACAGCAGCTGATCTATGCCGCTGATGATGCCAAGGTGGATATTTTTTGTGGTGATTACTCAATAAAGCGTTTTGCTGGCAAGGCATTTGTGGTGCCTGTTAGTAATGAAAAGCCAGATGATGTTGAGTTGATTGGCAATATTCAGTCATTGTGTACTGGCAAGCAATTGAGTTTAACCGTGCAGATGAATCAGCTAGCTGACTGCGCTATTGGTTTAACGCAAACGGGAGTAAGACTAAGGTTAGCGACAACGGAGCAAGTGACTATCTCATTTGGCGCCAAAGGCAGTATTCGCTGTCAGCCGCATTTTCGTGATAAAGGCCGTGAGCTTAAAAAAGTTTGGCAGGAGCTAGCCGTGCCACCTTGGCAAAGGCATAAAATACCGCTTATTTTTTACAATGACACCTTAGTTGCCGCCATTGGTTTTTGGGTTGATAAACGCTATCTTGCCAGCCATAACGAGTTAGGCGTTTGTTTGCATACTTAATTTAAAGCCGTTTTTACCCGCGGCTTTAGCGGCATATAGCGCTTTGTCAGCGGTTTCATAAAGCTTGTCTTGGGTTTGTTGCGGTAAAAACTCAGCGACACCAATGCTACATTGGACCTTAAATGCACTGGTTAATGGGTGAGTATTCATTGCTTTTATAATACGTTCACACAATGGTGTCATCGTATGTTCTTTTCCTTGGGCTATAATTATAAATTCATCACCACCAATTCGAAATGCTTGGTCAGTATTGCGGATAGCATCATTTAATAAATCAGCAAACTCTTTTAATACCGTATCCCCCAGTTTATGACCATGTTGATCATTGAGGTTTTTAAAGTTATCTAAGTCCAGCACAATCAGAGAAATATCAGCTTGTTTTCGGTTAGCTCTTGCCAGTGCACTCTTAATACTTTGCCGATAATAATAGCGATTACCTAGCCCAGTCAGGGCATCAAACATCGCTTGGTTCGACATCTGCGCATATTGGTAGGCATTATGTAATGGCTGATTGAACAGTTCTTCTAAGGTGTTTAACAATCTTGTTTGACTTGGTGTCAGTGGCGTAGATAAGTAATATTTAATGCTATAGGGCTCACCAAAACCGGTGATCACTCGCTGAATACTGAGTCCCTGGCAACGACCCCAATTCAGTTTTAATTGGTGATTAAGCTGGATGCCGCGGATCGGCAAAACTTGTCCGATGCTTTTGCCATAGCGGGCAAAAACGCTTTCAGGGTCTAAATTTGAGTGTAATTGCTGTAACACTGCCAGTAAATTAAGCCTAGGTTCTTCATCGGTTATTTTATAATAAGCTTCTGATTTACTTATAGTTAACTTCGGGTATGGTTGTGACGTTACTGCGTAGTCCATAGCTATTATCCCAATGATGATTTCAAGTTTCTAATTGTTATCCGTTTGATAAATTTATTAAGCAATAACTATGCCTGTTGTTTTTTGTTTACCATTTTCATAAGGTTATTGTTAATTTGCCACTTTGTTAATAGACTGTTTATCTAATCGTTATTTTATTGACTCGGAGAACATGCCTTTATGGAGCACAGTATTTTCATCCATATTCTCTCAATGCTAGTCATTGCGATTGTGGCAATTTCTTTGTTACGCCGAGTTGGGTTACCGCCAATCTTAGCTTATCTGCTAACCGGGGTTTTCAGCGGGCCTAGTGGCTTTCATTGGTTTACTCAAGCGCAAATGCATTCAGTGGCAGAATTGGGTGTGGTGCTGCTGATGTTTAGCCTAGGGTTAGAGTTTTCGGTTCCTAAGCTCTGGTCTATGCGCCGCACAGTATTCGGTTTAGGCAGTGCTCAGGTGACATTCACCGCATTAATTGCCGGTTTAGTCGCCTACTTATTCGGTCAAAATATGGTTGCTGCGGTGGTGATTGGCTCTGCTGTGGCGCTATCATCAACGGCGATTGTGCTAAAACTGGTTAATGATCAAGGCTGGATGCGTCGCCGACATGGCGAGCTCTCTGTCAGTGTGCTGTTATTTCAAGATATTGCCGTGGTACCGCTACTGATTGTATTACCTTTGTTATCTCCTAGCAGTGAAGCCATGGGCGCTGTTGAAATCGCTTGGGGGCTGTTCACTGGTATTTTGGCCTTTTTAGCATTGATGTCATTTGGTAAATGGATTTTACCGCGTATTTTTGATGAAGTAGCCCGCTCTCGCTCTAACGAATTGTTTGTATTATCAACCTTAGTGGTGGTGTTAGTTACTGGGGCGTTTACCCAGTGGCTGGGATTATCCATGGCGTTAGGTGCTTTTATAGCGGGGATGCTGTTAGGGGAAAGTCAGTATCGACGTCAGTTAGAAGCGGATATTAGACCATTTAGAGATTTACTGATGGGACTGTTTTTTATCTCCATTGGTATGCTATTAAATTTTGCTATTGTTGTTGAGTTTTGGTGGCAAATTTTATTAATCCTCATTGCAGTGTTAATGACCAAAATCTTAGTGGTGTTTGGTTTATTAAAGCTTGGGGGCGAGCAATTTAAAGTGGCATTAAGTACGGCTATCAGTTTGGCTCAAGTGGGTGAATTCAGTTTTGTGGTATTAGCCTTGGCGGTTAATTATCAGCTATTAGAAACTCAAATGAGTACCATTTTAGTGATGGTGGCGGTGTTATCCATGTCCATCGCACCTTGGTTAGTCAGGCATTGTGTTGATATTGCGGCAAAAATTGAGGGTAAAACCAATAGTAAAGATCAAATGGATGAAGAATTCATTTTACCCAGCCCTGATGATGGCGACTTGGTATTAATATTAGGTTATGGCCGTGTAGGGCAAACCATTGCGCGTTTTTTAAAAACCGAAGCGGTGCCATTTGTGGTGCTGGACTTAGATCCCAAACGTGTTTCTGAAGCCCGCGCTGCAGGCGAGCCGGTCTATTTTGGTGATGCCTGTAAAATGGGCTTGTTAAAGCAAATTGGTATTCGCCGAGCCAGCATGGTGGTGATCACCTTTGGTGAGTCAAGGCAAGTTGAAGACTGCTTAGCATTATCACGTAAATTAGCCCCTGAAACTAAAATTATTGTTCGCACTACAGATGATGCTGAATTAGAAAATTTAACAGAAGCTGGCGCCACTCAAGTTATTCCAGAAAAGCTCGAAGGCAGTTTAATGCTGGTGTCGCAAGTGCTGTATAAATGTGGCGTGCCGCTACCAAGAATTATTAAACGTTTAGAGTCTGAGCGCCGTAATCACTACCAATATTTACATGGTTTTTTCACTGGCGCCGAAACCGACTTTACCTTGGAACTGCTGCATGCTGTGGCGTTAGATACAGGTGCAGATGCTATCGGCAAGAAACTCACCGATATTGACTGGTCGCAGTTTAGTGTTGAAGCACGAGCTGTTAGACGTAAAGGTGAGGAGATAAGTCCACCGCCGGATGATTGGGTGTTTGAGCGCCGTGACATTGTGATGGTGGTAGGAAAACCCCGTGCAATTGAAGCCATTGAAGAGCACTTATTACAAGGCTAGCATCAATTAGCTTACGCACTCTATGATATTAGCCTTAAAAAAAATAATTAAAGCGCATGTCACGGTAGAATTTTACAGGCATCTTCCATAGAATGGATGGTTACGCTCGTTGTTGTGTAGCCATCTTTTGCTACTGCTCGTATGGAATAATGCATGTCTGCCAAATTGTTTAATCTTCCAATAAAAATTACCTTAGAACTTGTTGCTAAGCTATTTTCATCTACTCAACTGCAAAAGGCGCAGAATTATTTGATTGAAGGGCGGGTACTCGACGTTCACGCCAGTCAAGATAACCACAATGTTGAATCCTATGTGGTAGGAACCGCCACCGAGCCTTATCGTCAAGACATCAGCTTGGTCAATGTCAATCATAAAATCGTGATGAAATCTCATTGTACTTGCCCTGTTGCTAGCAATTGTAAGCACGTTGCCGCAGCGTTACTGGCGTTAGTGGATAAAAAGCCAGTTGAAGAGCAGCGTCTTAGCCAATGGATTTTACAATTAGATAAGCAAGATACCCTCACACAGACCGAAGATGATGAAGATAAAGAACGGATAATCTTTGTGTTATCAAGCGATCATCATGGTATTTTTGTTGAGTTTAAACGCAGTAAATTAAACAAAAAACTGCAGTACAACAAAGGCAGTAAAGTTGCGTTAAATGATGTGAAGTATCATCTGCCATGGTGGATTAACGCTGAAGATAGCCAAATCATCAGCTTATTATTATCGTCTTCAAAAAGTGCCTCAAAAATCTATCTTGAAGGTGAAATTTGCGCACTGGCATTAAATAAGATGATCCAACTTGGCAGTTGCTTTTGGGAAGAAAGCCGCACCCCAATTCAGATGACCCGCGCATTAACCCCAGACTTTATTTGGCAAGAAACTGATACCCGTCATACGCAAATCAGTATGACCATGCCTGAGCTTGAAAACTGGGAGTTTATTGCCACCAATCCACCGATGTTTATGGATTTAGACTATCTAAAGATTGGTCATTTGGATACTGACTTAAGCGTTGAAAAATTAAAGCTATTGCAACAAATGCCGCCAGTGCCATTAGATAAAGTCGACGATATCAGCGATAAAATGTTGCGTCACTTTTCCCCTAAAAGTGTCCCTGTACCCAGTGAAATTGAATTTTATGAAATTGAGCAGCCATTAGTCGCAAAGCTGACTTTTACCATGGTGCAATTAAGCGACAGCGCAGTTATGCAGCCGGTATTACAGCTGCAGTTTGGCTATGGCGATATGCTGTTGTCAGGCAAATTAGCTCGCGAAAAAATCACCTTGATTAAGCAAGGTAAAGTCCAGTATCAAATTCATCGTGATCCTGAGCAAGAAGCGCAAGTGGTGCAGATACTACAAAGCTTGCAATTGCAACTTATTGATAACAGCCTGCTGACTTATAATCATGCCAGTAGCTTTTACAGTTTAGGCTTAATGCCTGATATGGTGAATGAGTGGGCCCAGCTCACCACCTTTGGGGTGATGACCTTAGAAGACTTAGGCTATAACGTAGAGTTTGCCCCAGAGTTTGACCTTAATATTGTTGAAGCCGACATTGAAGTTGACCTTGACGATGATGAAGACAGCGGCTGGTTCTCACTGTCACTTAATGCTGATATTGATGGCCAAAGTGTACCTTTATTAAGTTTAGTTGCCCGTTGGCTGCAGCAAAATGGCGAGCCAGATGACGAGCAGGAGCTCATTCTGCCAGGGCCTAATGGCCGCTTTGTGAAGATTAAAGCCAAAACCATTAAACCGCTTATTTCGGTTATCCAAGAGTTATTCCAGCGTGGTGGTGGCGACCAACTAGAAGTCCCTCGCAATCGGGCTGACTTATTGAATGAGTTATCAGAAAGCGATATTCGGTTACTTAATGGTGAGCGCGTTAGACAGTTAGCCAATAAACTTACCGAGTTTAAAGGCATAGAGTCAGCGCCGCTGCCAGAAGGGCTTAATGCCACCTTACGTGACTATCAAAAGCAAGGTTATGACTGGCTGTGTTTCTTAAAAGAATACCAATTAGGCGGTATTCTTGCAGATGATATGGGGCTAGGTAAAACCCTGCAAACGCTCGCTTTTTTACTTAAAGCGAAACAATCAAAGCAACAAAGCAGCGCAGTTAATCCACGGGCATTTAGGCCCAGTTTAATTGTTTGTCCCACCAGTTTAGTGGGCAACTGGTTTAAAGAAGCACAAAAGTTTACCCCAAGTTTAAAAGTGCTGGTGGTACACGGCAGTAAACGTCAGGCATTACTTGAGCAGATTGCAGATTACGATGTGATTGTGACCACTTATCCTTTGATCTTGCGTGATGAATTGTTCTATAGCGAATACAGCTTTGAGCATATTATTTTAGATGAAGCACAGCAGATTAAAAATGCCCAAGCAAAAGTCACTCAAGCGCTTAAAACCTTCAAAGGCCAATTTAGATTATGCTTATCAGGTACGCCACTTGAAAACCATTTAGGCGAGTTAAAATCACTAATGGATTTTTGTTTACCGGGATTATTAGGTCAGCATAATTACTTTAATAAAGAATTTAGAGGCCCGATTGAAAAGCAAGCTGATACTGAAAAATCGGCGATATTGCTCAATCGTATTGCGCCGTTTTTACTGCGCCGCACCAAAAGCGAAGTAATGTCGGAGCTACCAGAAAAAACCATAATCATTCAAACCTTAGAGTTAGAAAAAGATCAGCGTAATTTATATGAAAGTATCCGTTTAGTGATGGAGAAAAAATTACGTGAATTGTTTGCTAAACAAGGTGTATCAAGCAGTCACATTGAGTTTTTAGATGCATTGCTTAAACTACGCCAAGCCTGTTGTGATCCACGCTTAGTGAAGCTAGAGCAAGCGCAGTACGTCAAAGATAACGCCAAACTCACTTGGTTGACTGAAAATGTACCCGAGATGGTTGAAGAGGGCCGTAAAATCCTTATTTTCAGCCAGTTTACCGGTATGTTGGCGCTAATTGAGCAAGAATTGATTGATTTAGGCATAAGCTATAGCAAGCTTACAGGGCAAACCCGTAACCGTCAGGTTGAAATTGACGCCTTCCAAGAAGGTGAAATTCCGGTGTTTTTGATTAGCCTAAAAGCGGGCGGCACAGGGCTTAATTTAACCGCCGCCGATACCGTGATCCATTTTGACCCATGGTGGAACCCGGCTGCCGAAAAGCAAGCCACAGATAGGGCGCACCGTATCGGTCAGCTCAACCCTGTATTTGTGTATAAACTGATTGCCCAAGGGACGGTAGAAGAAAAAATTCAAGAGATGCAGCAGCACAAACAAAGCCTAGCTGATAGCATTCTTGCAGGCAGCGCTAAAAGCCAGTGGACAGGTAATGCAGATGATTTACTGTCACTGCTTCGCTAGTCGCTAGTCGCTTGTTAGTAAGTCATTGATGGGGTTTTATTTAGCCTTAACAAATTCATCCAAACAATCAAACACATTGATATGTTGATATTGCCAATAGAGCTGAGATAACTCAGCTCTATTTTTTTTATGCTCAGCTTGCTGACTAGCATCGTTTTTATCCAACGACGTAGCAAGGTAAGCCATAAGTTGGCTAAATTCAGTTATCACCCTACCCGCAGCAGGAATAGACGCTGCATAGTCATAGCATTGGCGGCTGTCAGTACTATATTGCTGCTGATCAAATTGATAAAACACAATATCCGCTTGGCTTTGCAGCATATCGATATACAAAGACGAATAATCGGTAATTAATAGATCAACCTCATTAATAATTTCATAGGTATCTTGCCAATCACTGATATTAATAATGTTAGGGTAATTGGATATATCATTGCCAAGTTGGGCTTCATTAGGGTGAAGCCGTAATAAAAATAGCTGCTTATTAGCAACTAAATAAGCCGATAACAACTCAAAATCAAATGCTTGCAAATAAGGATTCGATTGTTTTTCAGCAAGGGCAGAGGCGTCACGCCATGACGGGGCATAAAGAATAATACTGTCAGCGTGATTAATTTGCTTAAGTTCATCAGCTAAGGAATTTGATTCGGGGTAGTGGCTGTAATAATCAGTGCGCGGATTACCGCAATTGAGCATTTGGTTAAGGTTGATGTTAAAGGCGCTGGCAAAAAGGTTGGCCACTAAATCACTGGGGGCAATCATATGATCAGGCTTTACTTTTTGCTGGTGGTATAAACTTGCAGAGTTAAGCTTTTCGCTCAGGCTTTTAGGGTGATAAATCGTTAATAACGGGCCGTTGTTAATATCATACTCAATACGTTTTAGCGGCGAGCCATGCCATAAATTAACCTTGGTGGCACCTTTAGCAAAATACTGATTAATATCACCAATATAACTAGTATAGAAATAAAACTCAGCGGTTAACGCATGATAAATCCCTTTGGCGCTCCAGCGGTGATACGCCTCATAGCCTTGTTGGTTTAATGCGCTGATAACATCGCCATCGCCACTTATCCAAATCGCGCGGATCGTTTTTGTGCGCTGCCAATGTAAAAACAGGTATTTGCTATTATCGGCAAATTTATTTTTATAACACCCCATCACTGCTTTGCGCGTTCTTGGCGTTAAGCCAGATAAAAAATATACGCTTTGAGTCATGACATATTTGATGCTATTGGCAATAAATTGGCTCATGCAATGTCTCCTTGACTGTAAATTCCTTTAAATACAAAGTTTAGCACTAAACTGCTAATAAGCTTAGGCCGCATTAACAGATTTAACCGCGAGGTTATTTTTAATCTCAGTGGTTGAAATATCGTCGGTACGGGTGAGGTACATGACTTCGCACTGGCTTTTTAAGAAATCAAATTCACCTTGCCAATCATCGCCGATGGCAAAAATATCAACATCAAAACGGCTAACATCAGCTGATTTTTGCTGCCAGTTATGCTCAGGAATGACCTTTGATACATATTTACAAGCCGCCACAATTTCTACCCGTTGCTGGTAGCTAAAGAAAGCTGCCTTGCCTTTTAGGGCATTAAATTCATCGGTAGAAACCCCAACAATCAGTTGATCGCACATTTTGCTTAGGCGCTGAAATAATCTCACATGGCCAAAGTGGAATAAATCAAATGTACCGTATGTAATGATGGTTTTCATAATGAATATCCTTTTTAATCAGTAATTAGCTGCAATCTCTAATTTAAAATCAATTTAGCTTTTAATGATGATGTCAGCTTGTTTGCTGTGAAACTTTTGCTGCAATATGTTTGCTAGGTAAAGTGGCTTTTGCGCTTGGGCAAATTCCATTTCAACCATTTGTATTTCTTCATCAGGGGTGTGCTGGTCAAAGTTCAATTGCACCGGACCATAGACGCCATAAGTGGTGTTGCTGTCATGCAAATGCTTATGTTTACTGGATGCGCCAAATAGGGCTAAATCGCCTTTGGCTGTTAACCAAAGTTGTGGCAGTAGTGAAAAAAACTTGTTGTTAAAATTAAACTTGTACGCTTTAACGGCTTTATTGTGGTTGTTAATCACGGTTTCAGTCAGCAGTGGTTTATTGGGCTTGATGATCAATGCGCCCACAAATAAGGTCAGTAATAGTGGTGACAGTAAGATATAAAACATCATCATTAGTCCACGCTGCATTAGCGTGTGGTAATTACTGGCGCTTTGGGTCGATGTGGCGATTAAACTTTGATCTTCAATTTTGCTCCAACTGCTGGTTTGTGGGTCTATCATCAAGTCTTGGGAAATGATTTTATTGTTAACCGATAATTGCGGCCCAACATAGGTATTAGGCAAAATAATACTGTTTTGGATCTGGCTATCTTCAATAAAGCAGTATTTTCCCACCACCACCGCATCAGTTAATTGAGCTTTATGAGACACTTTGGTGTATTCACCAATTGCGCCATACACCTCGGCGCTATCTAATTGCGGCAGCTCGCATTGGGCTTCAACCATAAGGCTTTGGTTGCTTGAGCCTGTTTGGTGTTTGCGACCTTTACTGCTAAATATTTTGCTACAAATCACAAATTCAGTGGCTGCCACATAGCCTGATAAGCTGTCTAAATAAAAGCACTGACCATGAAGCACTTGGGCGATACTATCATCATGATCTACCGCTGTGGTTTGCAGTGGCCAGTTAAGCAATTGATTGTGTTTCCAGCCAGCGGGTAGCATCATCATTCCAGGGTTACGCTGCTCCATTGTTGCGTGAACAAATTTGGTGGGTACCATGCTGGAAAATGCCACAAAACGCTCTAGGCAAGGGCTTCTTAATATATCGCCTCGAACCACTAATGCCTGGGTGGTGTTATCGATATGCATTCTGGCAAGCACGCTATTAACTGCTTCTTGTGGCTTACTTAAAAAATACTCAATATTCAAACCCCATTGCTGGCCATTACCAATTTGGGCTTCCAGTTGTTCTGCATCAGCGCAAATCACCATTTTGACTTGGCTTATGCCTGCATCCGCTAAATCTTCTAGGGTGTACTCCACTAGAGGCTTGTTTGCTAGCGGTAATAGCGCTGGGCAATATTGCTGGTTTAGCGGCGCTAATTCATTTCCATTGCGGTTGGCAAATACGATAGCTTGCATAAGGTCTCCTAGTAGGCGCCACGCGCCAAAAGTACAGCTGGAATAGTTTTTAATAACAGTGTGATATCTTCTTTAAGCGATTGTTTGTAGATGTAATCAATGTCCAGTTCTACTTGCTTATCAAAAGGAATATCTGAGCGTCCGCTAACTTGCCAAATGCAGGTGATGCCAGGTTTTACCCCTAATCTGCGACGGTCGCTTAACTGATATTGGCTTACTTCATTAGGTAGTGCAGGTCTTGGGCCAACTAGTGACATATCACCAATTAACACGTTCCAAAGTTGTGGTAACTCATCGATTGAAGCTTTGCGGATAAGTTTTCCTATGGTGGTAATACGCGGATCTTGCTTCATTTTGAAAATGACGCCACCTTGCATTTCATTGTTTTGTTTGATTTTTTCTAACCTTTGCTCGGCATCAATATACATTGAGCGAAACTTCCACATGGTGAATGCTTGGTTATTTTTGCCACTGCGTGTTTGTGAAAAAAAGATCGCCCCTTTCGACTCAATTCGGATACTTAATGCGGTTAACGCAAATAATGGCGCTAATAAAATTAGCAAAATGCTAGCAGCAACAATATCGAATGTGCGTTTTGCAAATTGGCCACATTTGATTTTAAAGAAGTACCAATGACGGTTGTGATTTGAAATAGCTGATAGCGGCTGAGCCTTAGCTTGGCTGGTGGCTGAGGCCAAATTTAGCTGTTGTTTTTGCTTTAACACTCGCGCTAAAAATAGCGGGTTACCCACCACGTAGCGTTTCCACATGCGTTGTGGCTCTTGTGCTAAGCGCCATATCCATTCCATTCCTACTTGTCTGACAGCAATAGGTGCACGAGAAACATTATTGGCGAAGTAATCAAACAGTCCACCAACCCCAACGGCTGCGCCCACCTTTAATTGATATTTATGTTGCTCAATCCAATGTTCTTGCTTTGACGCCCCCATGCCGACGAGTAGTAGCTGCGCCCCTGATTGATTGATTTGCTCAATCACCTCTTGTTGGTTGCTTTCATTTAAATAACCATGATGACAGCCCACTATCTGTAAATCAGGGTACTGCTGTTTAAGGTTGGTTGCCGCCTCTTCAGTGGTGCCAGCAGTTGCCCCCAGGAAAAACAGTTTTATCCCTTGCTCACTGGCGCGTTGACACAGTAACGGCAGCATATCAGTACCATTCACATTGTCTTTAAGGCCGATACCGTGTAGCTGGCAAGCAATACGAATACCGCTACCATCAGCAAAAACTTGCTGGCATTGATTGAGAATATTTTTATAAGAGCTGTCTGTTGAGGCAATGTTCAAGCAGTCTGCATTTACAAAGGCAAAATGTTGGGTTTCATCGCCCACAGAGTGCTGCGCTGCTTTAACCAGTTTTTCAACACTGTCAGCCATTTTATTATTATCAATATTGACCCCAAGTAAGTTGAATTGCTCAGGGTAATTCAGCTCAGTAGAGACAACAATTAAACGGCAAATTAGGCACTTACTTAGGTTAATTAGGTAATGAAATAAGCTGCTAAATTCAGGGGCTGCATTATTGATATGTTCAATCCCCATATTGCGCTGCATTTTTTCAATGGAAAAAACACCAGGGCGGCTATTGGTTGAACTTGGCTCAAACACGCAATACTCAAAGGCACTGCCTAAAAAACCAATATCGCCTTTAATGATCCCCAATAAAAACGGCAGTCTTGAAAAGCGCCCTTGGCTAAATTGATACAGCGCAACTTGGCGATCTGATACATGAATGTAGATAGCATCAAAAATAGCTTGCTTTGAGCAGGCAAGTATTAAGGTTTTAAACACCATTATTGGTAGCATTAAAACCAGTAATATTATCGCCATAAAGCAATCAAAAGCGCGGACTGACAATAAGGTTGAGTCTGATGCCTGCGACTGGGTTTGAGTGTTTACTGATTGATGAGCGTCCATACCGTACCTCATAAAATGCAATGATTAATCGTTCGATACCTTGTTAAAGCACGAACTATTCCATATTTGTTAAGTATCTAATTAATAGTGTATTATTGTGTTTTTAACTGTTTTTTTCGGTGGGTTTTTAGCAAGGGGCTTGCAATAAAAAGCTGACTTTGCAGAATGCGAATCGCACTGCAAAGCCAGAACAGGGAAGATGAGATAAGAGCTGCGGGTTACAATTTACTTTGTTGCATAAATTCACTTGAAACGCCGTCACGTGAAATACGTAGTTTTTGTAAAATGCCGATAAATTTTTGCCCAACAGCTTCGATAGCGATATAACCCCAAGCAGGTATTATCCACTGCGCATATGCGGCAATCATGGTGGTGACGGTTTTAAAGGTTTCACTTCTTATAATGCTAGGTGATGCTTTCATCGCGCGGTTAAACAGCTTTACAGCAGCGCTGCCATCACCAATGCGAATAGCTTGTCTCGATAAATAACGTAATTGGAACCCGCGAGCAGACTCTTCATGTTGCTTTAATAATTTAGGAGCAAAACCACGGGCTTTTTCAATCATTTTCTCCCATGAGGCATATTGCTTCTCAAGGTTTGCTGATAAGCCACCATGATTAAGGCGGTAGTAAGTTAATGGCTCTGGTAGCCCTTCAATTTCCCAAGAGGTGGTTGCAGCAATACGTAACCAACATTCAATATCTTCTGATTGGCGGAAGTTCTCATCAAAGTAGCAGCTGTGGCGATTTTTACTGCTTGCTGGCTGAAAGCGTATGTCGTTTAAGGTGCTGCGGCGAATAACCGGCGCTGAGCCATTTCCTACAGGGTTACGGCATAATAAATGGGCAGCATCAATGTCAAAAAGTTTTGGCATTTGATAAAAATCGATAAACTTACCTTGATAATCAATAAAGCTTGAGCGTGAAAAACTTAATCCAACGTTGGGGTTCTTATCTAAATGCACCACATGGCGCTGTAGTTTTTCAGGGTGCCATAAATCATCAGAATCAATAAAGGCCACAAACTCACCTAATGAATGACGGATGCCGGTATTTCTTGCCGCTGCTAAACCTTTGTTGGTTTGATGACGGATGATATGTACTCTTGGATCGCCGATAAATTGTTTACATATTTGCATGCTATTATCATCACCGCGATCATCAACAATCAATAGCTCGAAGTTGTCATAGGTTTGCTTTAATACTGATTCAATAGCCGATTTAACAAACTGTTCAACGTTATAAACTGGCATTACTACTGAGATTCTAGGAGACATAATGTTTTCCTTAACTGTTTGTAACAGTTGGTTGATTAAATGAGATACGGCTGCTGTACCAGCAAAGCCAAGGCATAATAATTAAGTAAGTCACCATCACACTCAGTGCGACTGTGCTTAAGCTGAACTGACTTGCAACACTGATCACCAGGGTTAACAAAGCGGTGATAGCTAAATTGAGTTTGAAATTTAAACGGCTATGGCCGTGGGCAAGTAATAACTGACTGGCGGCTTCTGCCATTGGGCGAACAAGGCCGCTTAAACATAAGAAGATGAACACTGAAATGGCATCGGTTGTTAACCATTGCTCACCGTATACAAATGGCACGTAAAGGGGCGCAAGTGTTGTTTGTAAGATGATGATAGGGGCGGTAATCGCGCTAATGGCCATCACACTGTGACGAAACTTCTGCTTAGCAACTTGTTGGCTATTTGCTACATTGCTCGCGATTTTATCGTCGCTACAAAGGTGCGAGTAAAACGCGGTACCAAAGCTTTGAACTAGCCCTAAACTGATCCCCAAGCTGACGTTGTAAGCAAAGAAGTAAACCCCCAGAGCCTCAACCCCCATGAAGTAACCAATGACCAGATAATCAATGCTTTGTCTTAGGGTGTTAATCAAATCGCTTGAGCTCACAGGAATGCTAAAGCTAAGGATTGATTTAACATTTTTAACGGATGCTTTTTGGGTAAAAGTCGGTAACGGATTGCCATTTTTATGCAGGTAAATCCAGACCAATACCATCACCACTTTAGGGATAATAATGGCCCACAAGCCAAAGCCGCTCAGTGCAAGTATTGCAGTTAAGATGCCATCGCCCACGGTTTGCCAAAGGTTGGCGCTAGCCACTTTACGCATATTGTTGTTACGTAAGTTCACCGTGGCGTACAACATGCCAAATGGCAGTAATAAATAACTACTGGCAACAAACAAGATAGGCAGAACAAGTTGGCTGTCTTGGTAGTAATAAGCCAGTGGTAAGCTGATTAAACTCATTAGTGCAAAGGCAATAAGGCAGGCGCCGAAGTTAATCACATTGGCGCTGGCTAAGTTGTCTTTAAACTCGGTATCATTCATGCGAATAAGTGCTGCTGAAGTAATGCGGCGAGTTGGAGTACAAATTAATTCAAATAGGGTTAAGGTAATGGCCACTTGACCGAAGATTTCTGGTGTCAGTAATCTCGCGGTTATCACGCTAGCTGCTAATCTCACAATACGGCCACTAAACTGAGCACTCGCCAACCACATTAGGTTTTTACCCAATGTACGAATGCCTTGATTCAGCATTTGATTGACGGTCGTTTTAGGACCTAGTGAGTTAGTGGTTGTTTGCATTATTTGTACCCTTGATCTTGTTAGCTAATTTGATCTTGTTTGCAAATTCAAATTAGGACTAGCTGACTGCATACAAGGGGAGTTACACTTATCGTGCCAACTTTTATGTGTGTGTTTTAATTGGGTTTTATTATTTTGCGGGGTAAGTGCTGCTGAGGTGTTTTAGCAAATTGAGATAGAGCCGTTGCAGTTTGCAATACTTTAACTGAGAGCATCAAAGCGCTTTTCATTGGTTTGCTTTGATGTATGGCGTTAACCCGTTTAGGATTGATTTAGCTATTCACTTTAGCTATTTACTTTAGCTATTCACTCTAGCTAATAGTGGTGCCAGCGTGTATTGGCAAGTGAGTGAAAGGCAAAACTAACAGGATGGACAAATGAACAAATCGACCTCTTTATTGATGAGCATGGGTTTGCTGCCAGCGAGCTTAACCTTGTTAGCTGGATTAACTTTATCAGGCTGTAGCCAAGATGTGCCAAAGCAGCAAACTGAGCAATCGACTATGCAATCAAGTGCGCAATCAACTGCAGCAGTTGAAAGTAGCTTGTGTACTCAAGCTTGGTTTAAGCAAGTAGATCAACAACTGATTTCAGGCGATGGTCAAGGTCATGGGCCTGACTTAGGCTCAGATGAATGGCAGTCGGTGATTGAATTTAAGTTAGGTGTAAGGGGCGACACTGATGTGCCAAATCGACACTCTAAGGCTTGGTGCGCGTATGTGCAGCAGAAGTTATCTCAGTAACCAGCTGCCATTATCTATGTGAGTGTTATCCATTTTTATCAGCTCTTATCAAGGGCTGACTTCTGCGTCACTTTAGCGGTTAGCGCTTAAAGAGGGGTGATAGCTGTGCATGCTATGGGGTTTAATCATCTATTACCAAAAAATTGTTGATAATGTAACAACTATTAGCCCCTTTAAGCATAGGGACCTAGCGACTATAATCAACGTTCTTATGTCGTTAGGAAGTTATTTTAATTCTGTTTGCTATGGCGGGGTTAAATAAGCTTATAACCAAATAAAGTGCTTAATTAATAATAGTTTTTTACATAAAAAGTTAAAAGTAACTTATTAAATAAGCATTTGTTTTGAGTTTATTTAGCTTAGCTAAGCAAAGTAATGATTTTATTGAATACTTTATAACTTATGGCATTCGGCAGTTGCATTTCCCGTGGATGAAAGCCGGGAATATTAATGAAAGTGGAGACAGTAAATATGACACATCCAATTATTGAAGACTTAAACAATCGCTATACAGCAAAGCGTTATGATCCTTCAAAGCGTGTTTCAAAAGAAGATTTAGCGGTGATCTGTGAGGCGATGCGACTTTCAGCATCTTCAATTAATTCACAGCCTTGGCAGTTTATTGTGCTTGAAAGTGATGCAGCAAAACAAAGAATGCACGACACTTTCGCCAATAAATATCAGTTCAATCAGCCCCATGCTAAAGCCTGTTCTCATATTATTTTATTTGCCCATAACCCTCACTATACCCGTGACGATTATGCCAAAGTGGTTGATAAGGGCATTGAAGATGGTCGCACAAAACCTGAAAATCGCGAGCAAGCTTTTGGTGGTTACTCTTTTGCTGAATTAAATACCGATGCACAGGGCAATAACGAGGCGTGGACACGCTCTCAAGCTTATCTTGCACTGGGTAACACCTTGCATACTTTAGCCCGTTTAGGTATCGACTCGACCACAATGGAAGGGGTTGATAGTAAACTTATCGGTGATATTTTTGCCGAAGAATTAGATGGTTATGAATGCTATGTTGGTTTAGCTATCGGTTACCATCATAGTGATGAAGATTACAATGCCAGCTTACCTAAGTCGCGTCTTGCATTTGATCAAGTGATAAAAATTATTTAATGGCGTAAGCCATAGCCGCTGTGATGACAGTGTTTTGTTACCACTTAGGTAACAAAACACAATGATTAGTCCTTCAAGGCAGCGGCTTTTTTGAGTACGGCTTCTGGCTCTTCAGCTCGCAGCGTCATACCTAATACAATTAATCCCGGCCAAAATAAATAGGCTAGAATTTCTAAATTCTCGCCGAAGGTATATAAACTTAACATCAGTAAAATTGCCATGCCGACTCTGGCCATAGGCTGACTAAATAATCGGATCAATAATATCAAGAAGGTGACTAACATCGGAATTGCTAACGCTACAGCGCCGACAACGCCTTTAACAAACAATAATCCATACCAAGTATGATGCGAGCCTATGGGCATGTATTCCACCATGTGCGGCCCTCGCTCAACGATACCATGGCCAAAGATCACCGCTTCATTCATCCACCTTTCAACGGCAATATCAGCCAAAGCTTGACGAACGCGAGTTGAATCGGCGCGGGCAGCTTTTATGGCGGCAATACTGATTTGTATTTTGTTGATAGTGGCTTCACCGACAACCCCAATAAGTAACATTAACGGGCTAAGTAAAAAGTACAGTAAAGGTGAGCGCACAAGTTTAAATAGGGTGAAAAAGCCGATTAAGGCGAAATAACACACCAAGCCAAGACGGGATTGCGACATTAATACCATCAGTAAGCTGCCTGCAATGCCCCACTTTTTCCAACGTGAATCCTTTTCTTGTACGGCAAAAATAAAATATAAGTTACCTAGCATGCCTAATGCCGGTGCCCATGGGGTAAACAGACGCCAGCGGGGAACGCCGCTGCCAGGGTCGATTTCATATAAACTGACGCTGAAAAACTCAGGCCCTGGGCCACCAATAATGCTCAGTGGCGACACATATAAGGTGCTGGGCAAGCCAACTTTCCAAGCAATTAAAAACAGCGGGAACAGCAAAATAGTATGTTTGCAGACTCTACAGCAGGCGCGATAAATAATTTCAGGCCGAATAGATAAGCAGCCAATAAGCGGAAATATTGCCAGTAAGGCCCAGCCTTTGGCCCAGCCAATAGATGATTTAATTAATTTGCCAATACCTAAGCCAAAATCGAGGTGGCCGACCACTAAGGCAATAAGCATGAACAACATGCCAAACACCCATACATAATGGCTGATGCTAATTCTATATGTTTGCTGACCTGAAATTTTTTTATAAAGTAAGCGTGCAAATAGCACCCATGCAATCACAGGTGCAATGACATATAAAGCACCAAACAGCCAAAATAAATAACTATAAACAATGCTGTTGTATATTATTTTTTCGTCAACATTTTGCGCAACAATGGTTTGCGGATCCATAAAATGCTCAACCCTAGCAGTAACATGAAAGAAGCGCTTAACCCACCAAAGATAATTAGTATGCTGGCTAATTTATTGGGAGAATGAGCTAAACTCGGCGGCGAAAATAATTGCAACATGGGGTAAGCCGAGTAGATATCTGATTTACCCACATCCAATTTTGCCATCGCAGAGGTTAATACCGTAGTGGCTAACTGGTGTTCACGTTGTAAATCTGCAAGCTTGGCGGCATCATCGTTACTGTGCTGCAAGCGTAGCTCCCACTGATCAATTTGCGCGATCAGTGAATCTACTTCTGATTGCGTCGCTTGTCGTTTTGAGGCTATGGTAATGAACTCTTGCATCATCACTGCGCGGCCATCAACATCATCCACCGTTAGCATCATTAAAATTTTCTCATCTTGAAATCCAATAATGGTATTAAAGCGCTGCTTCATACTATCGAAGATACTGTCTAACTCTGCTTTTAGGGTGACTAATGTCGGGTGACGACGACCCAAGCGCCCAGCATTTTCAATGTAAGTGGTATTGGCGGTGTTGTGTTTTTCAAGTAACTGCTGAAACAGCTTATCATTGTTGAGTTTGAGTAAAATCGCAGCTTGTGAGTCATTAATGCCAAGGTGTTTTTCATAGAGTTCATAGCTGGCATTTAAACCTTGCAGTGACGCTGAAAGGGTCACTTTACTATGGCGTAAGCGCTCAATGGTGATGGCTAACTCTTTAAACTGATCAAGGGTTATTAGGCCTCGCTCAGATTGAAAATCCAGTAATTGCTTTTGTGTTTGCTTTACTCGGGCGTTATAGCTTTTCAGGCTACGTTGAATACCTCGCTCGCGCAGGCTATTTTCATCAAAACGCAGATCATCAAGAATGTCTTGTAAAGAACGATACATAGCCCAGCCACGTTTTTGAGCTTGCTCTGGCGATGCGCCATTAATACTAAACTCCATTAAGCCCGTTTGACTGGGGAGTTTAAGTTTGGGTTTTGGTATTTCATTGCTAGGCACTTTTAAATAAAACGCAGCGGTTTGCATCAGCAAGCTGCTCATGGAAATCGCTTTAAAATTCTCTCTGGGATCAATGGCCGAGCTCATATAAGGCGAGCTATTGGAGCTACTTGCTTGACCAAGGCTGTCAAGGCTTAGGGAAGACCCCGCTGCGACCCCAGGTAATATGACCACCCATTTACTTTCGTATTTGGTGGGGGTTAGCGCGATAAAAACAGCCACCAACAGCCAGACAATGAGCAGTGATATCAAGGCTGTTTTGATGTACAGGCGTTTACGGGCTTTAGGGGTTAAGTGGCTGCCTTCTAATGTGGCGCGTTTAATCCAATATAAATAGGCAAGTTCTGAAAAGCTGGCGTAATCTTGCTCTGTTTCGATGTCAGTGTTTTGTGCGCTTTGGGTTTCATTTTCAAGCTTAACGTCAGTATCAGCACTGGAGCTTGTGTGCGCCCCTGCTCCAGAGTCTGCTTGTTTCTGGCTCTGTTCGCCTTTGCCGCTTTTGCAGTTTCCTTGGCTCATTATTGTCTCCTTACAACCATCCGATAAGGGTTGTTGGCACGACCAATTCAGTTACTGTTCTGGCTATTTCACGGATATTAGTTACGCGAGAGTCATAACAGGCAAGTCCATCACCGGGGAGTAATACTGGGTTTGATTCATTATTCCAGGCCGTTTGAATTAAGCCATCAATTGAGCGTTCGACAATATCTATTTGATTAGATAATGGATTTTTAGTCACTAGGATAACGTAACGACTGGCATTGGTGGTTTGGGCACCACCGACACAGTTGGCCGCAATGGCGCCATTTAGCAAGCGGGTGCCGTAAGGAAAGCGTGTTGCTTCACGGTCTACTGCTGACTGACTATTTGAACTTGCAGGTTGCGTTAAGTTTGACATAAATACCCTGATCCCTGGTGTTGTCAACTGAGAAGGTCTGGCTAATTGATCATTAAATGAATGCGTCGAAGGAACATGTACATGATCGCCAGCCATTAAAGTCATGTTTGGTACTTTCTCTCCCGTTAGCATACCACGTAAATCCATATTGAAAACCTGACCATTACGGATGACCTTAATTGCTGAAATATCAGCATCTGGGCGCACCCCACCAGAAGACTTCACCGCGGCGGCTACATTACGCTGAATGGCTTGGTCACCAGCAAAGTTACTGCCATCATCTTTAAGTTCAATGGGGAGTTTTTTGTTGATCATGTGCTGACCTGGCTCAAATACTGCGCCAGAGGTGGTGATTTCAATAGGTGCCCAGCTAATAGGTAATATACTGATACGCACCGCATGGGCCAACATCAGATTTTCATCGATTAATATGTTTCTGATTTGATTGTTTAATTGATTAAGAGTCAGTCCTGTAACTAAAATTGGCGGTAAATAAGGCAGATAGATATTGCCGTCGGCATCTACTTCCACATCTTTACTAAATTCATCACCATTGAGTATTTTTACCGAAATTTTATCCCCTACAGATAATGACAACGCTTGCTGGGTATCAACCACCATCGACTTATTACCGAAAATTGGCGCAGTAGGGAAAGTCGTATGGTTTGAGGTCACAGCGCTGACCTTTCTGTTATAAGGCGTTTTTTGGCCAAAGTAATGGCAGCTAGTGAGTTGCTGCTCTAAATCACAAACATCTTGCTCAGCTGGTTGCATAGGGGTCACGCAAGCGGTTAAGCCTGCGATAATAGCGATAGAAAGTAGTGATTTGAATATGTTCATTTCTGTTCCCCTTTACGTCCGTGATTTAGTGGTTCCTGCTTAGCTTGCTAACTCTGAGATGATTTTTTCATCAAAGTCAGAGGGTTCAACAATGCTGCTATGACGCAAAAAATCTAACGCTAACGCCTCAGTTTCAAAAATCTCAAAAATATGGTGTAGGCGCGTTAATTCAATTAATGAACGTACCGCAGGACTAGGTGACAGTAATACGATGTTGCCTTGATAATTAAGCGCTTGATTACGGGCGGAGATAAGCACAGATAAGCCACTTGAATCGATGTACTCTAAATGCTGCATGTCGATAACTAAGCGGGTATGGCCTCTATCAATATAATCAACCAGTGCCGCTCGGTAAGTTGGGGTATGAGCCATAAACATTCTGATAGGTAATGTTACTACACTTGCATGTTGGGCTACTTTGATTTCAAATTTCATAACCTGCTCCTAAACATCTATTGATGCGCTAACTTTGATTAACTAAATCGTGATGAGATAAATGACGTCTAAAATTGAATGGGTGGATTAATCATTTATCCTCTGCTTAATCTATAGTTAGCAGGATGCGTGCCAATTATTTAGTTGTTATTAATCAGTGGTTTAAGGTTTTGTTTTGCTGTCGTCTGGCTGTGTGTTGCTTATTGCTAAGCTTTAATTGCGGTTTAAAACTATGTCGTTGCAGAATGCAAAAGCACTGATTACAACTTCACGACCTAGTATTTGCAATTCGCAGTATTGATTTAGTTTATATTGCAGGGAAGGGTCAGCCTAAGTACAGATAATATGAATTTTCGATAAAACGGCTTTGGTTTGATATAGATTGTTTGATATGGATTGT
>NZ_JBFRKH010000058.1:0-18016 GCF_041469265.1 Shewanella sp. 10N.286.51.B2 | reverse complement strand
TGATATGGATTGTTTGATATAGAGTGTTTGCTAACTTGTATTTGGGCAAAGACGTATTTCAAGTTGGTTTATGAATGTCTGGACATAACTTTAGCAACTAAATATCTACTAGGTTCTTTCCTAGTAGTGATAAAATATCCGCATTAGAATAACCGAGAAAATCTATGTTTATCCATCATGTTAACGGCATCGACTGGCTGGTGATTACAGCTTTTGAAGAACTTAAAACTTTATTTATTGAAGAAGCTGGTGCGATCCCCTTTTGCTTCTCAACCGCCAGCGAATTGAACCTGATTGATCAAGCCAAGCGCACTTATGGATATTTGCCTGCACTCAGCGGCGTAATCACAGATACTGGCACTTTTCAACGTCAGGATAACGAAGAAGATTTGAACCCACAACTTGCCTGCATAGTTGAGGGGCGTGGTCGGGTATTTATCTATCACGGCGGCTTTGTGGCTTTTGTGGATGACGAGCAAACCTTTATTACCCGAATGGACTGAACATTATTCAGTAAGTTGAAATCGGCGAATTGGCATCCTTAGCCATGCAAAGCTGGATTAACTATGTTGTTATCGCTAATGCTTATCAAAGGTGTGTCGCTATTGGTTTACATTCCGCCCAAAGCATTAGCCCAAGTTTATACTTAATCTCAAGTGAGTGCCTAATACCGTTGCCTGTTGCTGCACCTGATCCATCCATTGATGCATTATCCATAAGCCGCGGCCGTTGGCTTTGTGTTTGTTAGGACAAGTGCTAGGGGGGGCTAGTGGGGTAAAGTTTGAGTTATCTAATATATCAATAATCAACTTGTTATCGTTTTTCTGTAATAACAGCTTAATATCTTCAGCGTCATCAGCGCTGTGCTGTTGCACATTATTGGTGGCTTCGAGTGCACAACTGATGAGTTTGAAACGTTGTAATGGCTCAACCTTATTGCTGATCAAAAACTGTTCTAGTTCGTCATAAACTTGATCTGCTGTCATTGAATTGATGCTTATGTTCAATTGAGTGTTATTCATATTAACTCCTTAAGCTGTGGGTCACTGTGGGTTAATTCAAAAATATAAGCTGTTAATTTAAGTGCTTATCTTCGTTCTAAATCTAACTCTATAATCAGCAATAATTGGCATACAGTTATCATCACAATGATTGCTATAACTTTTTAATCGGGTGCGGTAAATAGTAGCAGTGACATATCATCTTGGGGTTGCGACTGCTGCCAAAGGTTGAGTAAGTAACTTAAGTGACTCAATAAATTCGCCGCTGGCATGGCTTTAGCTGATAAGCAGCGCTGTTTTAAGCGCTCTAAGCCAAACATGCCAAACTTTGGATGATTAACTTCATACACGCCATCTGAAAACAGCAGTAGTTGCTCACCCGGGTAAAGTTGGTATTGACCACTTTGGTATTGGCAGTGTTTATCAATACCAATTGGCATACCTGTGGGCACATCGATGCTTTGCACATCGAGTTTAGAAATGATTAATGGTAATGGGTGACCTGCATTACACAGTTGTAATTCATGGGTGTTTATATTGATTTTACCTATCATTACAGTGGCAAACTGGCCCAAATTACCAGGATCATCAAAGAGATTGTTTAAGGCATTCATGACCTTTTCTGGCGATTGCTGCCAGTTCATCCTTTGGGGTGATAAGCCTTGGGCTAGGGTGAAACTGAGCATGGCTGCACTGGCACCGTGACCCGATACATCGATAACATAGAAGCCTATCCACTGTTCATCAATTTCAAAGCATTGCAAAATATCGCCTGCAAGTTCCTCTGCGGGTTCAAAATAATGTCGGATAGTCCAATTATTGAAGGCTAAATTATTTTTTGGCAGTAAGGATTGCTGCAAAATCGCAGCTTGGGTCAGTTCAGACTGTTTTTGAGAAAGTAAACTTTGCAGCTGTTGCTTACTTTCAAGTACCGACTTTTTTGCTTGAATGAGCCTTACTGCAGCTTGAATTTTGACTTTTAATACTGAGGCCAAAAAAGGTTTGGTAATGTAATCATCAGCACCTGAGTCCATAGCATAAATCATGTCTTGAGTTTGATCGTTACCGGTTAAAAGCAAGAAGTAACCGGGATCTGTTTTGGTCTTTAGTCTTTTACACAGCTCAACACCGTTCATCCTAGGCATGCGCCAGTCGCTGACAATTAAGTCAAACTGCTGGGTACGGCACTTCTCCAGTGCCGTTAAGCCATCTTCACATTGCACCATCTCAAACTGTACATTTTCCGGCTGAAAACTTTGAATTAAACTGGCAATGTAATAGCGTTCACTGAATGTGTCTTCCACTAACAGGATGGAGATAGTCGACGTTGACGCATTAGCATTTTGCATGGCGATTCTCTATTAAGTTTGTTTAATAACTTATTAAAGCAAAAGCTGTTCCATAATTTTTAAATAATAAAATCAGGTGGTTAAGCAGCTTTCTAGTAAGATTTACTATTTGCATTTTCAGATTGGGAATAATTTTTTGCAAAATGCGAACAGGTAATTCATAGTGAGTAATAATGTAGTAAACATTTGCTTTGGAATAGATTTTTGACAGGGTTAAACAGCGCTGTTTGCAAAATGCATCAGGAGAAGGAATTTGTCATTTAGATTAAAAGCGATAATTGCCATTGGATTAATGCAAGTCGTACTATTACTGATGCTAATTGTTAATAGTTTAGCTGTTATCAAAGAGACCAATCAGCAAGAAGCAAGGCAGCAAGCTCAACTTGCAGCGCAGCTGGTGGCTAATAGTATTAACCCTGATAAGGCCCGCGAGTCCATCTTACTGCTTAAACAATCTTTAGAAGCCCACCACATTAGCCATATTGATTCAATCGAAGTATCCAAAGCAGATAAGCTATTGTATTCGGCTCAGCGTAATGGCCAAGGCATGTTTGAGATCATTAAAGCTGTGACCCCAAAAGAGCATACGGTTGAGGTGGTGGCAGTATCTAATAATGGCACTGGCATTCAAATAAGCGTACTTGTTAATACCGATGAATTTGATAATAGCGTTGAAGCAGTGGCGTTGAAATATAGCGCATTAATGATTTTAGTGATCATTTTGATTTCATTTTTATCTTGGTATCAGGGCCTTAAGCTCATCAGACATATTTTTAATATTCAGCATGCCTCAAAGCGGGTGCTTGAAGGGGAATCAGGGGTGCAAGTGGTTGAGCCCGGCACCCAAGATATCACCGATACGACTAACGCCTTTAATGCCATGCTTAAAAACTTGGATGAAAAACGCAGTGATTTACAAGGTGCCAATGTTCGCTTAAATACCATATTAGATTCAGCGGCTGATGGCTTTGTCATTATTGATGTTAACGGCGTGATTAATGAAGTGAATAATGCCGTCAGTAAGTTATTTGGCTATGAAAAAGCACAGCTTATTGATGAAAATGTGTCTATTTTAATGCCGATGGCAGATCGCTTTATGCATGATGGCTATATCAAGCATTATCTTACAACGGGTGATGCAAAAATTATTGGTAACAGTCGTGAGTTAAAAGCGCAGCATAAAGATGGCAGCTTATTTCCTATCGAGCTAACCATTTCAAAAATGCAAATTGATGGTGAGATTCTATTTTTAGGCTTTATCAAAGATTTAACCGAACTTAAAAAAGAGCAACAAACCGCTGCCAGAACTCAATCTATTTTGGTGGCAACCATTGAAGCCACCCATGATGCGTTAATCTCTATTGATATTAGCGGCAGAGTGGTTGAGTTTAATGCTGCGGCGGTCAAACTGTTTGGCTATGAGCGCGAAGAGGCATTAGGTGAAAGGCTGGAAGATTTAATTATTCCCGCAGGTTTCCATAGTGCCCATAAAAATGGCATGGAGCATCACCGCCGCACTGGTGAAGGGCCTGTGCTGAATAATCGCATCGAAGTTCCTGCCCATAATAAAGCTGGCGAGGAGTTTCCGGTTGAATTGCGGGTGATCCCCATTCAATTAGGTGATGAAATGTTCTTCACCGCTTTTTTACGCAATATTTCAGAGCAAAAATCCAGAGAAGAAGAATTAAGATTAGCCAAAGAGCAAGCAGAGGCGGGCAGTGAAGCTAAGTCACGATTTTTAGCCACTATGAGCCATGAAATTCGCTCACCACTGAATGCCGTACTTGGCAGTGTTGATTTGCTTTTAGACTCTCAACTTGAAAAGGGCCAGCGCATGTATGCTCGCGCGGCTAAAGAAGCGGGCTCAGTCTTGTTAAGTACCATTAATGATATTTTGGACTTCTCGAAGATTGAAGCTGGGCAAATGCAACTGGAAGCTAAAGAGTTTCAACCTGATAAGTTAGTCGCGCAAGTGTTACAGATTTTGTCCCATAAAGCCCATGATAAAGGAGTGCATCTTGGCAGTGTTATTGACCGAGATGTACCGCAAATTTTAATCGGAGATGCGCAGCGTATTAGGCAAGTGCTGCAAAACCTGGTGGATAATGCGATTAAGTTTTCAACCGATGGGTGTATTGCTGTTGAGATTGAGATTATCAACCGCGATAACGGCAAGGTGCAACTGAGCTGTAAGGTAAAAGATCAAGGCATTGGGATCAGTGAAATATCACAACAGAAGTTATTTAGAGAGTTTTCTCAGGTTCATGACACGCATACCACCAGTTATGCAGGTACAGGCTTAGGCTTAGCCATATGTTCTGAACTGGCTAAAATGATGGGGGGCAACCTCAGCGTTCAAAGCCAACTAGGCCAAGGAAGTGAGTTTACATTAACTGTGGTACTTGATGAACCTGCTGAAATAACAACTGTTGATATTGCTTTATCAACAGCGCCTCGGGTGTTAGTGATTCACCCCGATATGACCCTTTGTGAGTTAATTGAAAAGCAATACCGCCAATATGGCGTCGAGACATGCTTTGCGCATCAGCTCAGCGAGCTTGATAGTCAATCAAGCAACAACGGCCAATTTGATGTCATCATGCTCGATGAAAGCTGTATTTTAGACTGTGAACATCAAAGCGTAGAGGGCTTATCAAATCGCTATTTGACTAAGACAGGCTATATCACGGCTTTGTTATCTGGGGTGAATACACAAGTGCAGGCGCGCAGTACTGACTTAGGCATAGTCGAGTCTGTCAGCAAGCCATTAAGCCGAGAGATATTACTAAGCTTAATCAGTAATGCCAGTAATGCCAGTAATGTAGAAAAGAGTGATAAGCAGATCATTGAAAGTAAATTAACCCTGCCTGATGGCTGTAAATTATTACTCGCAGAAGATAGCCCAGTAAACCAAATGGTCGCAGGTACGATATTGACCAATAGCGGCGCAGTCATGACCTATGCTAATAACGGTGTAGAAGCGGTAGAGATAGGGTTAAAGCAAGAGTTTGATTTAATTTTGATGGATATTCGTATGCCTGAAATGGATGGCCTTGAAGCGTGCCGTAAAATTTTAGCCAGTAAGCCTGATCAAATTATCTTGGCCATGTCAGCCAACGTATTCAGTGAAGAGGTTGCAGCATGTAAAGACGCCGGCATGCTTGGGTTTATTGGTAAGCCGGTTAAAAAGCAGGATTTGATCTCTGGGATAAATTACTGGTTAACTCAGGTGAAGGGCAATGCTAATGACGCGATGGAAATAACTCATGAGGTTAGTGACGAGGTTAGTGATATTGCTGCAGAGAAAGAAACTCACATTAAGCCAACAGCTGAGGTAAATGAAATCCTATTAGCTGACACCTCAAATGGCTTAATAGCTGAAACCACACATGAAACTATAACTGAAACCATAAATGAAACAATAGCTGATGATGTGTTGTTGGATCAGCAGGTGTTTGATGAGTTACTAAAAGCGGTAGGTGAAGCAAGCTTAGTTAAAATGATGAAGGTATTTCATAATGAAACTAAGATGCGTATCGATATTTTAAAAACCATCACTGCCAATGGAAGCCGAGCAGAGATTGAAGATCAAGTTCATACCATTAAAAGTAGTGCAGGCAGTTTTGGGGCGCAAAAGTTATCTGAAGTAGCCATTTTACTTGAGGCCGCAGCCAGAACCGAAGATGAACCTTTAGCCGCATTATTTGAGCAGATATTTGTGGTTGCTGAGCAAAGCTTGACGTTAATTGAGCAACGATTTGATATCGGTCATAAATAATTAAATAAGGAAGTTACCCATGGGATTTAGTGCCGTTCTTGTAGAAGATAGTATGTCATTAGGCGCATTGTACAGCGAATACCTTTGTGCCGAAGGCGCCGAAGTCACCTTGGTTAATTTTGGTGAAGATGCATTAAAAGAACTTGCCCGTAAACAACCAGACTTATTAGTGTTAGATATTAAATTGCCGGATATGTCGGGAATGGATATTTTGACCAAAGTGCAGCAAGACTACCCGCAGATCACCGTCATTATGATCACTGCTTATGGCACCATTGATTTAGCCGTAGATGCCATGCGCGCCGGTGCGTTTGATTTTCTAGTTAAGCCTTTTGATAGTAAAAGGTTGGCGATTACTGTGCGTAATGCTCTGAAGCAAAAAGACTTATTGGCACTTGTGACCAATTATGAAAATAGCCTCCCAAAAACCAATTTTCATGGCTTTATTGGTGACTCCTTAGCCATGCAAACCGTATATAACACCATTGATTGCGTGGCCAACAGTAAAGCGTCAGTGTTTGTGATGGGCGAAAGTGGCACAGGTAAAGAGGTTTGCGCCCAAGCGATCCATCAAGCAGGAACACGAGCACAAGAAGCTTTTATTGCTTTAAACTGCGCCTCAATTCCGAAAGATTTAATTGAAAGCGAAATTTTTGGTCACACCAAAGGTGCGTTTACTGGCGCTGTGAGTAATCGTGATGGCGCAGCAACTCGTGCTGATGGTGGCACTTTGTTTCTTGATGAACTGTGTGAAATGGATTTAGAGTTGCAAAGTAAATTGCTACGCTTTATTCAAACTGGGGTATTTCAGCGTGTAGGCGGCACTAAAGAAGAAAAAGTTGATGTGCGTTTTATTAGTGCCACCAACCGAGACCCATGGAAAGAAGTGCAAGAAGGACGCTTTCGGGAAGATTTATATTATCGCTTACATGTTATCCCTATAGAACTGCCGCCTTTAAGACAAAGGGGCAAAGACGTGATGTCTATTGCTAAAAAGCTGTTGAAGCAATACAGCAAAGAAGAGGGCAAATCTTTTAAACGTTTCTCTACCGAAGTTGAACGTTGCTTTGTCAATTACCCATGGCCAGGTAACGTGCGTCAACTGCAGAATGTGATCAGGCAAATTGTAGTGCTTAACACAGCCGAAGAAGTGTCTTTGGCCATGTTACCTGCGCAAATGACTGCGCAAATGACTGCGCAAATGAGCACCGCAGTGTCATTGTCGATGACAGATTTAAACACCTCAGCCGCACCAGTAGAGGCAAAGGCGCATTATGCAAGCGAGTCAGGCTTTGAAAATGCGGCTCAACAGGCCCTACAAAAAACAACAGAAACAGCTCCTAATCAACAAACTCAGGTCGTTGATGATGATATACAGCCATTGTGGTTAATCGAAAAAATGACCATTGAAACCGCTATTGAGCAATGTGACGGTAATATTCCAAAAGCCGCGGGTTTATTAGATGTAAGCCCTTCGACTATCTATCGTAAAAAGCAGCAATGGGAAGATAAAGGTTTGTAGTTTAAAGAGTCTGTTTTAGCTTTAGTTACATAGGAAATACAGAAAAGCCCATCAAATGATGGGCTTTATTATATTTCAGTGTGTTAATTTGCTATTGTGATTAGCAATTAAAAATCGCGTTCCCAACCAGCGTAAACGGTGGTTTCCCAATCGCTGCTGGTATCAACTTCAGGATACTCACTGTAGCCAACAGTGCCGCCAAGTTTTAACTTACCTTCATAAAATGGTCGGTGGTAACTGGCATCAAGCTGCAACAAACGCTCATAACGGCCAGGGGATACCGGATTTCCACCAGTTGGGTTACCAGTGTCTACCCCATCAAAGTTAAGTTTGGCATAACGAAACTTAGTCGATAAGCTTTGGCCATGTTGTAGTTGAGTAATACCACCTAACACCACAACGCGAGAATCATTATCATAGGTGCTGCCTAAGCTGCGGCCATAGTAACGATAACCACTTTTATAAAAGCCGTGTTCATACATGCAGTTGTAGACGTTAGAGTCTTCGCCACAGGCAGCTGCAGTATCTGAGTATTCAGCAAAAAAACGGGTGTTAAGTGAGGCAATAAAAACATCTACCCCACCCATGTTTGAGGCGTTAATCAGCTTATGTTTCTCATTGTGATAGTCTTCGTGGATGCGCTCGTAGTAAATACCATAAGGTACGCCCCAAGCGGTATCAGACCATCTAAAATCGTAACCTGCGAGCATGTTTTCTTGACCGTTTTCAAGCTCACCTTCAGACATCCCGCCATTAAATAAGCCATCCCACCAATCAGACAAGCTGTTGCCGTAGCCTTCACCGCCCCATTGCATGGTCCAAGAAAAGCCAATTTCTAATTTTGAAATGGGTCTTAGGGTACCACGAGCGCCCCAATGCTGGGTGTCAGGCACATAGCGATCACTTTCCATTTGGCTAAAGCTGGTGGTAAAGGTCCACGGACCAACCCAGTTTAACCAAGGGGTTTCAAAGGCATTACTGTCATTACGAGAAAAGGTAATGCCTGGCATAGGTCTGGCATTGGTGGTTTGGATTAAACCTGAGTCCCAACTTGGGCCCCAATATTTTTGCACTGCGCCGCCAGTGACAATCCAGTTACCCAGTTTGACTGCTGCAAAGCTATTATCTAGGCGAGTTTCATTGCCATCTGCTGAGTCGTAATGGTAACTCGCTGCTAAGCGGCCACTAAACCAGTCTTGGGTGACTTCTGCTGTAAATTCAACTTCAGCTTTGTCGCGATAGTCATTACCGTAACCAATAAAGCGAGCTTTTTCATTGGCGCCACTTAAGCTGGCACCTAAAGTCACAGCTTGATGATCTTTATTGTAAGCGCGCATCACACGATGATAAGCATCTTTTTGATGCACCGACATTGGGCTGTCAGCAGCATTATCTAAATCTTTTTTTATCCCAGACCACATCAAAGGAAAGGTAGTCACAGGCTGAATAATAACGCCAGTATCAGAAAGTAATTGTATATCTGCTCTAAGCGGCAAGTCTGTAGGTTCCACCCACCAAGCGGCTTGGGTAGAAAAGCTAGTAAATAGTGCTATCCCTGCTAGTATTTTTAACTTCATTGAATGCTCTTTGGGGTGAAATGACTCACCAAATGATAAAAATTAGTTGTTAGCGCTATGATAACAGCCAATTGTGTAATTAACGTATTGAGAAAAGCAATTTTTACTGAATGTTACAAAACACTCAAGCCTCGCGGCACAAAGGTAGCCAGTTAGTTACAAAAATTATTGATGCAGCCTGAGGATTAATTTTTTGTATTAATTGATAATTAGTCAATGATTAGCGCAAGCAGCGAATGGCTGCAGAGCAGTAGGCCTGCAATATGCAATCCTGTAAGCTAGTAAAATTAAGCTGCCAGAACTGTTTGGCAGATATTCGATATTTTGAAAACTGTGAAACCTTATATATGAAAATAGTGTTATTAACCCATGAGCGAGAGCTAACCAGAGCAACCAATACTGGCCAGTGGGTTACGCAAGTCTTGGCTGATGCTGCGCCGGTGATCACTTGGCAACGTAAATCCCCAAGTGATGAGTTATTGCAAATGATCGCCTCAGGAAAAGTGGCTTTAGTGTTCCCATCTGAAGAGGAGACAAACCCGTTAAAGGTTGATGATGAGGCTTTTTCAGAAAAGTCGTCTAAGGCTGCAGTTATCCCTTCATCTACTACTTCTAAACCGTCAGCTTTAGCTCAGTTTGATGCGCTAGTGATCATCGATGCCACCTGGCAAGAAGCGCGCAAAATGTATAACCGCAGCCCTTATTTACAGGCGCTTGAAAAAGTCAGCTTAACGCCGAAACATGCATCTTTATATCAATTAAGGCGCAATCAAGTAGAAGGGGGGTTATGCACTGCAGAGTGCGCGATTGAAATACTCAATGAGATTGGAGAAAACGAGCTGGCCGCTGAAATTACCGCGCTATTATTGCAGCAGTTGAATCTCAAGGCGTAAACTCAACAATATAATAAAAGGGTGAGCTATTTGGAGTATATAGTAGAAAGTATGTTTATTCTCGTGTGAGTGAGTGAATAGCTATATACGACAAGGGCTAGCTAAAGTAACAATGACGTACACACTATGTATAATGGTGTGTACGTTTTTTTTGCAACGCAATGTCGGTTGTCGTGCGCTCCATCTTGGTAGGAGTTTACACTACCTGATAAAGCAAAACCTCTAGCTAACTTTTGCCCCATTCTGTTTTACGTTAATTTTTCTGTATATAATTCAGGTCGATCTTTGACTTACTTTTACTAATTTTATTAGTTGTTCATTGTTCCAACAAAGCATTTACTGCCCCCTTAATTTATAGCTGCTCACTCTTTAAGATTTAATTACACAAACATATCTTGCGCCGTCAATATTATATCAATCGTTGTTTTTTTGACTAATGTAAACAAACACATCCTCACAAGCAATCTATCTTGCTTATTTTATCATCAACCAAAAAAATAAAGTTGCCCAATTGTTGCTGGAAAGTTAACAGTTCAGTATGTTGTTTAAGCTTTTTTATGTTAACAAGGAAAATGTAACATGTTTAAACCTCGTACTAAATTAACTCGCACGACCTCTCTTTTGTTTTATGCTCAATTATTACTCATACCTCTAGCCGCACTAACACATTCAAATGTTGCCTTTGCTGATAATAATAAAATCAAGAAGCTGAATGAGAAACGGATTAATGAAGAATTTATTGTTGTTTTGAAAAACAGTTCTATGACCAAGGGGGAATTAGACAATGTTGGCAAAAAGTTGGCGAAGTTAGTTAAAGGGAAGTTTAAACATAGTTTACCGATTATTAATGCGGTCGTGCTTACCGTATCAGAAGACAAGCTTCCTAAACTAGCAGAAGATGATCGAATTGAATATATTGAAGGAAACTTTATCGTTGAATCATCGAGTTATTGGGGAGGTGATCGAATAAACCAAAGAACCTTACCATTGGATGGCTCGAGTAGCCATGCTTGGCCGGGGTCAGGTCAAACAGTCTTTATGGTAGACTCAGGAGTTAACTTTAATAACTACGAGCTAAATAAAGTGACGAGTTATTTATGGGACATAACATCTGGTAATCAAGCCCAAGATTGTTATGGGCATGGCACTCATACCGCAGATATTATTCGTAGAACAGTGCCATTTGCTCAATTAAAAGCCCTGAGGGTATTCGACTGTCATGGCAGCGCATCTGTTAGCAATATTATTAATGCACTGAATATTATTGGTAGTACAGGTAACGCGCCATCAGTGGTTTATATCGGTGGTGTCACTGGCGCTAATACTTCTCTGGACTCGGCTGTAAATAATTTGAGTGCGTCAGGCTATTCTGTTGTGGTGCCTGCGGGAAACAGCAATGCTAATGCCAGCAATTATTCACCAGCTAGGGCATCAAGTGCGATAACCGTAGCCTCAATAGGTTCTAATGATAGTCCATCTGCTTTTAATAACTGGGGGGCATCAGTGAATATTTATGCTCCTGGTGAAGGGATCACTTCAACATATCTTCCAGATGATAACAGTACAAAAACCATGTCAGGCACCTCGCAAGCGGCCGCTTATGCGGCAGGAGCCTTAGCTGGTTATTTATCAATTGGGTTAACTCGTAATGAGTTTTTGAGTAATGCTTCAAGTGCAAATGGTCGGCCCCTTATTTGGGTTAACTCTGACACTACCGCACCACCACAACCAGTAACATTTATCAGCTATCAAGCTGGTAATGCGGGATACAACATTTCATTTTCACAAACCGCTTATACCCCTCAACCCGGCACGGGAATGGCGTCGTATTTTGAAGTGCAGCTTGATGATGGCGCGGGATGGGGTGCTATTGAGCGCGTGTATGGCGATACTAGCTTGGAAGTGTTGTCTCAATTTCCAGGCGTATATTCCTATCGGGTGAGAGCATGTAATACCAAAGGGTGCTCAAACTGGAGCGCTACAAAATCAGTAACAGTTAGCTCAGCGACTCAGCAGTGTTCGATTTAATACCCAAGGAGTAAGGGAATCTTATGAAATTTAATACATTATTTAAAAATTTAATCATTGCAGCGCCATTGATGGCAATCAATATTAATGATGACATGCAGTTAAAGTTTATTGAATACGCAAATGCTGATATTGAGCGAATTGAAATTGTAGGTCGCAAAATGGCTGATTTTAGTGGTGGTATTGGATTGGCATTTTCTGGAGGAACTGGTTACAGTCCCTCTGGCGGTGGAGAAGGTGGCGGAGGTGGTCGCTCAAATGATTCATCTGATGATGACGAGGGTGAAGGTGATGGTAAAGGTGAATGTGGCGATTCTGAGGGCAACCCAATCATTATAGCAACAGGGAACAAAATTCAACCTGAGCTAGATTACCTATCTACAACGACATTTCCACTTGCTATTGAAAAAAACTATAACCACTTTGCGCGACGTACAGGTGTGTTTGGCAAAATGTGGTTAAGTAGCTTTGATTATCAATTGTTATACACTGACTTAAAAACCTGTGAGTTAGACAGGGAAGGTGTGCCGACCCTAGGTTGTAATGAATGGTTCCCCGCTGAACCTAACTCTAATGATATTATAACAGTGTTAAAGCCAGATGGCGGTAAACGGGTATTTGAGCCAAGCGGCACTAATAACGTTTGGTATGATAATGATTTCGGTGATGCCGCAAAAATCGTGTACAGCAATAACAAATTCACATTTTATGAAGTAAATGGTGTTGTTGAGGTTTATGATGCTAATGGTAAAATCCTTAGTCGCACCAATTCGCGAGGCGATAAACACACTTATTCATACTCTAATGGTAACCTTAACTCTGTTACTGCTTCTACAGGCGAAAGCTTAACCCTGACATATACTAGTGGGCGCGTTCAATCCATTACTGATGGCGAAGGAAATATTTATCGTTACGAATACACTAACGGCAAACTCTCTAAGCAAACCATGCCTGATAATAGTTACAAGGAGTTCTTTTATACGGATACGACTTGGACTGATGCACTGACACAAATCAAAGTTAACGGTCAGGTATATGCAACATTTACTTATGACCCGACAACAGGTAAAGCGACTTCAAGTGCGCATGGCACCTCGGCCAATCTAGAAAAATATACATTTGCTTATCAAACTAATCAGACAGTGGTAACCAATCCATTGGGTTTAGACACCACATACACGTATGAGACTGTTAACAATAAAAAGCGTGTTAAAACGGTTAGTAGTGAAGCAGGCGATTTTTGTGAAGCGGCCAATTCAGATTATATCTATGATACTTTAGGGCTCAAAGATAAGGTGACAGATTGGGAAGGCAATGTTACCGATTATGATTACGATACGTCAGGGCGTTTAGCGTCAGAAACCCAGGGGTACGGTAGTTCCGATGCAAGGACTGTTACCTACATTTGGCATCCAACCTATCAACATTTAGTAGAGAAAATCACCTACCCACAGTATTCGATTGAATATGAATATGATGACAAACAAAATATTACCAAAGTCACCCAGACTGATTTAGCTACAGGTAAGCAGCGAATTACGAATACAGACTACACCTATTACGCTGATGGTAAAGTGCAAACAATGACCGTCGATGGGCCTAGACTTGATGTAAGTGATATCACTATTTCTCACTATAGTACGAATGGTTTGTTGACTAGTGTTGAATATGCCAATGGAAGTGAGCATAAGTTTAATATCTATGATGGTAATGCCAACTTGCTCAATGAAACCTTACCCAATGGCCTGGATGTTACCTATACCTATAATGCTAACAATCAATTAGAGACTGTTAAAAATGGCTCTCGCCCTACAGCGACTTATACTTACAATGCATTGGGTCAAGTAGATAAAACGACTCTGCCTGATGGTTCATATACAGATAATGAATTCGATGATGGTTATCGCATTGATTATTTAGAGGACAATACAGGGAATAAAACGCACTTTACTTACAATAACATGAGCCAAGTGGAGTCAATGGCGTTCAAAGTTGGCTCAACCATGCATTTTCAATCAAATGTCTATTATGATGAACTCGGTCGAGTTCGACTCAAACAAGGCCAGAATGGCCAACAAGATACCATTACTTATTATAAAGACGGTAATATCAAAACCATTACAGATGCATTGGGTAATGAACGTTCTTTCACTTATGATGCGTTAGGGCGCCTTAAAACCAGTACCGATGCGGAGTTAGCCGTAACATCCTATACCTATAATAGCCAAGGTAAAATTGCGACTGTCACAGACGATAACGGTAATAAAACCATTTATACTTACAACGGATTTGGTGACCTAACTAAGCTCAACAGTCCTGATACGGGGATTACTGACTTTGAATATGATGAAGCGAGTAATTTGATTAAAAAGACCGATGCTAATGGCAACGTCTCCCGCTATCGTTATGATGACATGAACCGCATCACCATGATGGTGTCGGGCTACCAGATGCAAGGGTTCAGTTATGATGAGGACAAAGATGCTGATAGTAATAAAAATTACAATGCCAACGCCTTAACCCAAGTCGCTACCAATGGTGAATGCACCAACTTCAATTACAATGCCTATGGAGAGTTATCTTCCAAAACCAGCGATATTTTAAATCAAACCTATATCGTCAGTTACACGCCTGATAGCTTTGGTCGTATAAAAGATATTACTTACCCTAGTGGCAACAAGGTGACTTATGCCTATAACAACATAGGCAAAATTAATAAGGTAACAGCGACTATTGGTGGCCAAACTAAGAATGTGTTAACAAGCATTACTTACAAACCTTTCGGTCCCGCTTCAAACTGGACATACGGCAATGGCTTAGCGCAAGTTGACACCTATGATACTGATTATCGCTTAGATTTAAGATATATCTCAGGTAAACAAAAGTTAGATTATACCTTTGAATCAAACACTAATAATATTGAAAGTATCATCAATACATACAACAGTGCTTATTCGCAGACCTTTGGTTATGATGATACTTATCGATTAACATCAGTATCGAGCAGTGCAGATAATCAATCTTGGTCATATGATGGTGTGGGTAACCGTGAGACGAATACGGATAATGGAGTAAATTATACCTATGCCCTCAATTTAGGCTCTAATCAGCTTAATAAAGTGACGAAATCGGGTAGCACACGTGCCTTCACAACGGATGATAATGGTAACATTACTCAAGATACTGGGCGTGGAAATCTATACTCCTACAACAGTTCGAATCAGTTAACGTCGAGTCTTAACAACGGGCTCAAAACAGTTTACGGTTATAACTACTCGAATCTAAGAGCCTATAAACAATCTACAGCAGGCACTTCACGCTATATATATGATGCTTCAGGTTTGCTATTAGCTGAGCCTAATGCTAATAAAGAATACATCTACGTTAATGGCACGCCAGTGGCTTATGTGTTGAATAATGTGCTTTATTATGTGCATACAGACCATTTGTCTCGCCCGGAGCTTGTAACAAACAGTAGTGGTTCTGTTGTTTGGAAAGCAAACCTCAAAGCATTTGATAGGACAGTCAATAGCACTAGCATTGGCGCATTCAACATCGGCTTCCCTGGTCAATATTATGACAGTGAATCGGGCCTGTGGTACAACTGGAATCGTTACTATGATGCACAACTTGGCAGATATATTCAGAGTGACCCGATTGGGCTAGCCGGAGGGATTAATACCTATGCTTATGTTGGGGGGAATCCTGTAAGTAATTTCGATCCTTATGGATTATGGTGTATAGGCTCGACAGCCACCGCTGCAATCGCAGGTGGTCTAGGTGGTGCTGCAACAGGGGCACTATTAGGTGCTAATCCTGTGTCAATCGCAGGAGGTGCTGTAGTTGGCGCAGGAGCCGCGGCGATAGGTGCAAACTTTAATAGTGTTAACGCTGGAGCAGGGATTGGACTCATTGCTGGGGGAATTAGTGGAGGAAAGTATGGAGCCATTACTGGTGGATTGACTGGTATAGGTGCTTCATCATCAGGTAGTAATGCTATGGGGGGGTTCTTCGGTGGCCTTGCTGGGGGGCTCTTTATTCAATCCGGTAATGTTGCTGGAAATATGGTAAAAGGGGGATGGGCTGGTATGGTTGGCGGGCTTGTTCAAGATGCTGTTTATGAAGGTTTAATGGAGGCACAAGACTGTGACGAAACGTGCAGTAAATAAAGTTACGTCATCGATAGCTTTGATCGCTATTACTTTATTTTTTGTTTACTTAAGTGGTTGGATAGTAAACTATTTTGAAGAGCAGAATAAACAACTTCCAGAATGGCTATATTATGCTTTTATGGTGGCTTATGTTTTAATTATAAGTGTATTTTACGACAAGTTTATCAAAGCCTTCAGTAAAAGTGACTATCAAAAGAAACCAAACCGAGATCCAAAAAAGTAAAGGGTTTCATTGAATCCGAAGTCCCGCTAGTCGGGGCTTGTATTCGAATCTGCAAGAAATTGTTCAAACCAGCAATGCAGGCTTTTCTTTTGCCTCAAATTCATCCATAAAAATGTTCTGCTGTTAATGCCCTTTGGTTTGGTGCCAAGGTTGCTAATGAGGTGTTAGTGATGACGAATGTAATTGTCTAGGCAAAGACACATATCTTTGTATGCCGTTGATTTATGTTGTTTCCATATTTTTATTGGGAACAATATAATGAAAACCTTTATAATCCGCAGCAGTGGCAAGTCTCATTCTTGCACTGCTACAAAGCGGGTTAAATATCAGCACCTATTGCCGTAAACAAAAATTATCGACATCGAGCTTTTATGTTCACAAAAAACGCTTGGCATTAACTGTTCTGCAGAATTAAATCAGAACATTTTTCTTAAGGATTTTGTACATATTAAATTGGTGATAGATCACCGTTAGCATTCTGGGCCTTTCTAAGTTGTGATCACGCATAAACGCTGCCACATCATTTTTCATGTTCTATAAAATTGTACAAGCATGATGATTTAGACTTGTTAATAAGAAATTTACCATACCTTAGCTAATCCTTGTTTTCCTAATTTAGTAAAATCACTGACAAACTTTTGTCCAGAAGTGTGTTGCAAATGAGTACGCAATTATTGTGAACACCAACGGGCTTTTTGATGGTCGCTCAACTACAGGCACATCTTGCTACGCAAGAACGCAGAATAAGATGTGGATAACGCTTCGCGTTAACACACAGCTTATCTCCGCTTGTACCCGTAGTCACTCCCCAAAGTAACAAATTTTATTTTTATCTTTTTAAAAGCTCAACAAGATAGCTATTACGCCGATGTGAATGACTTGGTGCCTCAGTAATGGCTTTAAAATCATCTTCTGCCCCAACAATGTGAATTTCATGCTCAGCTCTAGTGATAGCGGTATAAAGCCATGCTCTGTCAACGATTCTACCTTTCTGCAAAGCAATGATAATGCGTGGGAACTGAGAACCTTGTGCTTTATGGAGGGTTATTGCATAACCCAATTCCATGCAATCGAGTACTGATTGTGTGACCTCAACTTTATCCCCCGTATCCAGCGTTACTTCACCATAGCTTTCACCCGAAGACTCAACACTGGTTAGTGTACCAAGAGAGCCGTTTTGAATGCCTTTGTCGTAATGGTTTTGCGTAAATAGAATCGCATCATTCAATCTGAGGTTTTGAATGAATCTCTCACCGTGCATTTCGAACTCAAGTCTATTTCCATTATGGTTGACGGCTTCTTGTGTTAGTTTATTAATGTCAGCAACGAGCGCTTTGGTCGGTGCCATAACACGACTGTTTTCAGGTGATTGCTGATACAAGTCACAACAGACTTGAGCAATGTCGCTCTTTGTCGTTTCGTGGAAGTGAATAGCGCCCGTACTTAGTTTCTCAGGTACGATGCCTTGATTAA
>NZ_JBFRKH010000057.1:0-54685 GCF_041469265.1 Shewanella sp. 10N.286.51.B2 | reverse complement strand
CCTCAACATTAGTTGGGGCTTTTTTGTATCCAAAATTTATCTTAATAAAACATATTACTCATAATCCCTCGTCGTTTTTAAATAGACAACATCAGTTAAACTTTAGCTGGTCTTTCTTTATTCGATGTACTCAATTAAGACTATCTGAAATAAAAAACACACAATACTGAACCATGAACTAAGTTAGAGTTCTTTTTATCAAGAATATTTGGTTTTATGGGAATATTTTTAATGAATCTTCAAACTGTGATCTAATTATTACCAGAATGTCTTTTGTGACTACTTCCAAAAGTCATACAATGGTATAAATAGAAAAAAAGTTGTTCACTTCAATAGTAGGAAAGATGTAATGATATTTTCTCAAATCCCTCAAGCGCCAGCAGATCCTATCTTAGGTTTAACCGATGCCTTTAAAAAAGATACTCGTACAGACAAAGTTAACTTAGGTGTTGGGATCTACAAAGACGAAGCAGGTCAAACTCCTGTACTGACATCGGTAAAAAAAGCTGAAGCCATTTTATTAGAGACTGAGAAAACAAAGAACTATCTTGGAATTGAAGGTGTGGAGCGTTATAACCAAGTGGTTCAAAGCTTATTATTTGGTAAAGACAGTGCCATCATACGTGACAAAAGAGCATTTACCGCCCAAGCACCTGGCGGAACAGGTTCTTTACGAGTTGCAGCTGAGTTTTTAGTAAACAACACTGACTCAAATATCTTATGGGTGAGTAACCCGACATGGGCAAACCATCAAAATATTTTTCAAACTGCTGGTTTAGAGATAAAAGAATACGGTTATTACAAAGCTGAAACCCATGACATGGATTTCGATGCTATGGTCACCGATCTAAATACTGCGCAAGCTGGTGACATGGTGCTTTTACATGGCTGCTGTCATAACCCTACAGGCATTGATTTGACTATTGAGCAGTGGCAAATCATCGGTCAACTATGTAGCGACAAGCAATTGGTTCCTTTATTTGATTTTGCTTATCAAGGCTTCGGCGCCGGCATTGAAGAAGATGCACAAGGGTTACGTGCTGTAGCTGCCAAAGTGCCTGAATTATTAGTCGCTAACTCATTCTCAAAAAACTTCGGTCTTTATAATGAGCGTATCGGTGCAGTAACCGTTGTTGCTGAAACAGAAGTTGTAGCACAAAAAAGTTTTAGCCAAATCAAAAAGACTATCCGTGCGAGTTACTCAAACCCTCCAGCTCATGGTGGCTTAATTGTGAGTACCATTTTATCTGATGATGGCTTACGTAAAGAATGGGAATCAGAGCTTAGTGCTATGCGTCAACGTATCGCAGAAATGAGAACCTTATTTGTAGATACCTTAAAGCAAGAAGGCGTATCACAAGACTTTAGCTTTATATCACGTCAAAACGGTATGTTTAGTTTTTCTGGTTTAAATAAGCAACAAGTAACTCGTTTAAAAGAAGAGTTTGGTGTTTATATTGTAGGCTCAGGTCGTATTAGCGTTGCAGGAATGACAAAACAAAATATCCCTGTGATTTGTAAAGCGATTGCACAGGTGCTTTAACGATAATGGGCCTTAAAGGCCCATTATTTTTACTTAATCAGTTATCTAAACTTGATATAAAAGCGCTTAAGGTAGTCCATTTTTAATCTCTATTATTGAAATATTTCAGTCTGTTAAAATAGCGATTAATCGCTTTAAGTCATACCTTCTATTACGTGCAAATCTCGGTATAATCACTAAAAAAATTACATAAAGGCTTTTAATTGAAAACAGGTAGAATTGGAAAGTTTATCCTTGCTTTAGCGGGGGTCATCATTGTTATGTTTTTTATCAGAGCTTGGCTAGTACCAACGATTGAACAAATCTTGATTACCACTCCTGATATAAAAGAAAACCCACAGCTTTCAAATCAAGTGCCAGATTTTTCGAGCATTTCAGATATCCCAACTAAGAAACAAACGTTTTTTGATTACATGACGCCTGCAGTCAAACATCAAAATGCAATTATTAGTGCAGAAAGAAAATTTTTAATTGTTATTCTCAATAACCTTCGTAATGGGCAACCGCTTACTGATGCTGATATTTTTAAATTGCAAAAGCTAACTCAAAAATATCGATATCAAGTAAAAAAGTTTGATTTAATCACTCTGACACCGTTACTTGAACGCGTCGATACCTTGCCAGTTAAAATGGTACTAATTCAAGCCGCCAATGAAACTGGTTGGGGCAGCTCTCGCTTCGCTACAGAAGGTAATAATTATTTTGGGCAATGGTGCTTTTCTAAAGGCTGTGGTTTAGTGCCGCAATCAAGAACCCCAGGGCTTAATCATGAAGTTGCATCGTTTGATACCCCAGAGGACTCAATAGCTGCATACCTGCTTAATTTGAATACTAATTCGGCTTACCATTTATTACGTTCAATCAGGGCGGATCTAAGAGCCCAAGATATTGAGCCCACTGCAGAAGAATTGGTCTTTGGCCTGTTACATTACTCAGAACGTAAACATGAATATATCGACGAATTACTTCAAATGATGCGTCATAATAAAAATTATTTAGCTGGATTATAGTTAATGAAAATAACAACAAGATTAGCAATGGCTACAGTGGCTTTCTCGGTAAGCTTTTTTTCAATTGCCGATACGGTATCTATTCCTTATGCCGGTTTTTACGAAAGATTAAAGCAGGTCAACAAAGCCAACTATCAGTTAGTTGAAATTGTGTTTAGTGTGCCTAAAACTCAAGCTTGCACTATTTTAAGCGGGGATATCAGTACTGAGAAAAACCAATATCCATTAACTTTTAATGAGCAGCAGCGGCTTTTTTTACCTTATGATGCTCAGTTAAAATCTGATCGCGGTTTAATTAACTTAACCATGAAGGGTGATCCCACAGGATGTGGCATAGCAATGCAGGTGAGGGCGAAGCAACAGCTTAAATCATATAATCAGCAGCAAATCCTTGCGGTAAAAGATGATATGGATGCGTTATTGGATGGCCAGCAAGGTTTTCCAATGAAGTATTTTAGAAAGCCAATATCTGGTGTTACCTTCAGTTTTAACGATACTGACTATCCGGTAACTGTTAGCATTGATAATAAACAGCAGCTTATTAGTGAGCCGCTACAATTGGCTAACTTTACACTCAATGAATTAAATGAGATTTCTTTTTCTGTTACTCCTGCAGTCATTAGCCCGTTTGTCGAGTAAAACTTTTTAGATAGATTGAAAAAGCCCTCAATAGAGGGCTTTTGTATATCTACAGCACTTATTAAAGTGCTGTATAATCGAACGTTATGTGATTACGGCTTGTAGGTACTCACAACATCAATTCTTGCTGCAGCATCAAGATTAATATGGCCGTTGTTACTCATATCAAGAAAATCAAATGCAGGTAGCTCTGATTCAGCCACAGCGCCAGACATAGGTGCGTCAGCATTTCTTTCAAGTGATAAGAAATCAAATTGGTTACGATCAACACCTTGTGACGGCGAGGTATTTTGCATCGCCGTGAAGATGGATTCGATTCTACCAGGGAAATCCACATCCCACTGTTTTAGCATGTCTTTAACTGCACCACGTTTTAAATTTTCTTGTGATCCGCAAAGGTTACATGGAATAATCGGGAACTGTTTCAATTCTGCGTATTCAGCGATGTCTTTTTCTTTACAGTAAGCTAATGGACGGATCACCATGTTAGCCCCATCATCCGAAAGTAATTTTGGTGGCATTGCTTTCATCTTGCCACCAAAGAACATATTTAAGAATAATGTTTCAATGATGTCATCACGGTGGTGACCTAAGGCAATTTTAGTGGCGCCGATCCGCTGTGCGAAACCATATAGGGTTCCTCTACGAAGGCGAGAACATAAAGAGCAAGTGGTTTTACCTTCAGGGATCTTATCTTTGACTATCGAGTAGGTGTCTTTTTCTAAGATATGGTAGGCCACTTTTAAACTATCTAAATAGGCAGGTAGAATATCTTCTGGAAACCCAGGTTGCTTTTGATCTAAATTTACCGCGACAACTTCAAAAGAAATCGGGGCACGTTTTTGTAAATTTAATAAAATATCAAGCATGGCATAACTGTCTTTGCCGCCTGAAAGGCAACACATAACAATGTCACCTTCTTCAATCATTTGATAATCGCCGATAGCACGACCAACTTCATGGCGGAGCTTTTTTTCGAGCTTATTTTGACGATCCAATTGTAGTTTGTTTTGTTGTTGCATTTGCGACATAAAAAAGCGCCCAGTAACCATTTGTTTCAGGGCGCGTATTATTCCAGCATTCTGCCTTAGGGTAAAGGATTTACTCTTCTAGAGGTGACTTATACCCATCTGGCTTGATAGCGAGTAGATCACAGTTAATGCTATCAATAACATGTTCTGCTGTATTACCAATTAGTGCGGCAGAAAAACCTGTACGACCCACTGTACCTAAAATAACTAACTCAGCGTCTAACTTTGTGGCTAATTCAGGAATAATATCTTCAGGCAGACCTTCTTCAACATGGCAATTTTCTAATGGAATATCAAAGCTATGGGCGATAGATTGGATCCGTTGTTCATGCTGCATTCGGACCGTGTCGTTATAACTTGCGGCATCAAACTCTGGCAATTCTATGGCTAAATTGACAGGGGTACCTGGATAGCCATTAACTAAATGCACTTTAGCTGAAAACTTATCGGCTAAATTTAAGGCGTTTTTAATAACTTTGGTATTAAGAGTCTGATGATCTTCATCTTCAGACGCTACATTTATTGCGCAAACAATATTACCTGCTACTGGCCAATCGTGTTCTTTAACCATAAGAACAGGAATAGGCGCTTTACGTAATAAATGCCAATCAGTAGGGGTGAAAATAATTGATTTGAGTTTATCGTGCTCGTGGGTGCTTTTGACCAACAAATCAAATTGTTCATCGATAGCGTATTTAATAACACTTTCAAATGGGCGATTGTGCCAAACTACTTTCGCATCAATAGACATTCCAGTCTTAGTATAACTTTCGATGGCTTCATTTAACCAGGTTTCACGTTGAGCTATAACGCCTTGACGCATAGCTTCACGCTCATTACTGGATAAAATTGATGTCATCTCGTAGGAGAAGTCAAAAATAGTGAGAAATGCAGTGATAGTTGCGTTGGACTTACTCGCTAGCTCAACAGCTCTAGCTAACGCAGGTTGATGATCTGTCATAGGGTTTATGACAACGAGTATCTTATTATAATCCTTCATAAAACCTCCAAGCTAAAATGTTAAACTCTGTTAATTAACTATCACTGTTATTGCCATAAAATACTTTGAGAGAGATCAAACTTTGAAAAGTTGTTAGGCCTAGGTTGCAATCCGCGAATTACCCGCTAACTGACTCAGTGCTTTATGATCAACAATAGTGATGTATTTGCCTTTAACTTCAATAAAGCCTGACTTTTGAAAACGGCCAAGTAAGCGGCTAATTGTTTCAACTGTTAGCCCAAGGTAATTACCAATATCACCACGGGTCATGGTTAATCTAAATTCATGAGGTGAGAAACCGCGGCTACCAAAACGGTTAGCCAGATTGCTGATAAATGCGGCTAGGCGTTCTTCGGCATTCTTTTTAGATAACAACAAAATCATTTCTTGATCGCTCATGATCTCATTACTCATGAGACGCATTATCTGTTGTCTAAGTTTTGGCATACTGCCCGCTAAGGTATCTAAAGTATCAAACGGTATTTCACATACCATTGCAGTTTCTAATGCTTGGGCAAAACTCTGATGAATTTGAGAATGAATACCATCAAAGCCGATAACGTCACCAGCTAAATGAAAGCCAGTGATTTGTTCATCGCCTTGCTCTGTGATGGTGTAGCTTTTAATTGTGCCAGATCGAATAGCAAATAAAGACTTGAGAGGATCACCAGACTTAAATATTTGGTCACCTTTTTGCACTGGCTTTTTACGCTCAATAATCTCATCGAGTCTATCTAACTCGTTGTTATTAAGCGAGAAGGGGATACATAATGATTCCATACTGCAATCATGACAATGTATCGCACAACCTCCGGTTGATGCTCGAAGTTGTTTAGTTGGGTCTATAGGCATATGTACTCTCAATTAATTACTACTTAGCCATGTTAAACTAATAACAAAGTTACAGCTAGTTTAGCTGCATGATGGCGATATATATAGTTTGTAGCCCAAATACTACAATCAAGATCCCACTTATCATTCGGACCTGCTTTTTTTGTACCCATTGAGCTAACGTTTTCGCCGCTACACCGGCACTGAGTAACGCGGGCAATGTACCTAAACCAAAAGCTAACATGATTAAGGCGCCATCAAGGGCATTACCAGCCGCAACAGCCCAAGTTAAGGTGCTATAGACTAAACCGCATGGTAACCAACCCCATATTATACCAGCCATGACGGCTTGATGTTTATGTTTAATGGGTAACAATTTGTTAGCCAATGGCTTTAAAAAACGCCATAACATTTTGCCCACTTTTTCGATTTGCACGATACCAAACCAAAGCTGGGCGATGTAAAGCCCTGTGGCTATCATCATAATGCCAGCAAAAATACGCAGGCCGATAAGATAGTTATCAAGGTCAAACATATAACCTAAGGCTGCGGTACTGGCTCCAGCTAATGCACCAGCTAGGGTATAACTGAGTATCCTGCCTAGATTGTAGCTTAATAAAAAACTTAACTGATTGGCGAGCTGATTTGATGCTGTATTGGGTAAGTTAGATGCAAATGCGCCAACTAAACCACCACACATGCCAAAGCAATGTGCCGCACCCATTAATCCAACTAAAAAAGCACCCCATACATTGTATTCAATCAATTCTTTTTCTCTGATTCTGTTTCACTTGGTTTATCTTCATCAAATAAAATAGAAACACTTTGACGGTCTAAATCGTCGAATTGTTCACTTTTGACTGCCCAAAAGAAGATGGCAACAGCAATTGCAACAAATAGCATTGCGATAGGAATTAGTACGTAGATGATACTCATATTTTTATCCTGAGTAAGCGTAAGCTGTTAGATACGACAATAATCGAACTAACTGACATTCCAATCGCTGCAATATACGGTACTACATGACCGGTAACCGCTAGCGGTAGAATAATGACATTGTAAGCAAACGCCCAAATTAAGTTTTGTTTTATTATTTTATTTGTTAACTTTGAAACTGTAATTGCTTGATTAAACTTAGATAGTTGATCACCAAGTAAAATCAAATCAGCACTATTTTTAGCGATAGCGCTGCCACTTCCCATCGCGACGGATAAATTGGCTCCGGCTAAAACGGGAGCATCATTAATGCCATCTCCAAACATTGCCACATCTTGTGTTTGTTGTAATTTGTTTATCAAATCTAGTTTATCTTTAGGGTTAAGTCCTGCATAACTATTTTTAACATTAAGCTGTTGCGCGATAGCGTTCACATGGCTGGCACAGTCACCACTAGCAATACTAACATCGATATTTTGATGTTGAAGTTGTTTTATGGTTTCTAGACTATCTACCCTGAGAGCATCCTTTAGGGAAAAACAGGCTGTAATAATGCCATTCACAGACAACCACAACAGTTTGCCGTTACACTGATTGGCATCGACTCCCACAAATTCAGCATTACCAATTTTAACGACATCAGTATTAATGTTACCTGATATGCCTAAGCCAACGTGATGCTGTATGTCGGTGGCACAAATATCACTGTGAGCATGGGCTTTAAATGCACTGGCAATTGGGTGAAGTGAGCCAGTTTCTAATGCGGCGGCATAGGCTAAAACGGTTTGTTCATTTTGGCTATCGGTTAATACAATACTTTCAAGTGAAATAGTGCCACAGGTTAAGGTACCGGTTTTATCGAATACGACATGGTTGATACGAGGCAGTTTTTCAAATACCCCAGCTTTTCGGGTGATTATACCCAGTTTGGTAAAAATAGCCGTCGCGCAAGTAATCGCAGTTGGCGTAGCAAGGGCGAGGGCACAAGGACAGGTTGCCACTAATACCGATAATGTCACCCAAAAAGCATCTTCTGGTGAAATTTGTAACCACACCACATAGGTTAACGACGCAATTGCTAAAATCGTACCTGAAAAATAACGCGCTAACCTATCAGCCAGTTTCGCAATAGCAGGTTTGGTGTTTGAAGCCACTTCTTGCAAGCGAATAATTTCAGCGACGAGTTGATCTTGTCCTAAAGCGGTGACTTTTACCGTCAGGGCTTGATCAATATTAATTGTGCCAGCAAATACACTGTCATTAATGGTTTTAATGAGAGGCATTTGCTCACCTGTGAGCATTGATTCATTAAGACCCGATTTCCCTTCAATAATATCCCCATCAGCGGCAACGATATCGCCCGGTCTAACAAGGATAATATCGCCTAATTTTAATCGCTTGGCAGGTATTTCTGAAATATCACCATCAAGTTTTAAATGAGCTGTTAATGGCACCAGTTTATGAAGATTACTTGAATTGACGGATGCAGTTTGTTTGGCTTTTTGTTCAAAATAGCGGCCAAGTAATAGGAAGAAAGTAAACATGGAGACAGATTCAAAATACACTTCTCCATTGCCATTAATCGTTGCAAAACAACTGGCAATATAAGCTCCGGCGATTGCAATTGATACCGATAAGTCCATATTGAGTTTACCGCTAAGTAAACTTCTTATGGCGCTGAAATAAAAAGGCTGAGCAGAATAAAATACCACTGGCGCGGCCAAGGTCATACTGACCCAGCGAAAGTAATCGCGCATTTGAGTATCTTGGAGGGTGAAGTAATCAGAGTACAAGGCCAATGCAAACATCATCACTTGCATGGTAGCAAAACCAGCTAAGCCTAAGCGTAATAAAAACTTTCGGCCTTCTGTTTTACTTTGCTTTTCTTGCTCATCCACTTGATAAGGCGCAGCCTGGTAGCCAATACGGCTTATCGCCGCAAGAATTTCACTGAGTTTCAGTGACTCTTCATGCCAACTAACTAAAGCGCGCTGCGTGGTAGAATTTACGCTTATGTTAGTAATACCCGCTAATTGTTTTAGCTTATGTTCAATTAACCATGCGCATGCCGCACAAGTTATACCGTCAATCGAAACTGAAATGGTATTGATACCATCAACTTTGTGGGTAAGGTCTTGTTGAACTTCAGGGATATCATAAGCTGAGTATTGCGCTAATTCAGCTGGGACCAGGGCAGTTTGTTTGCTACCCGGTTCACTTCGATATTGGTAATAACTCGCCAGACCTGAATCAATAATAGCTTGTGAAACCGCCTGACAACCAGGACAGCACATAAGCTGATCTTGGTTGTCGATAAAAGTGGTGAATTCATTGCCAGTTAAAACAGGTTCATTACAGTGATAGCAGTTTTGCATTATATATATTAATTCAACCAGTATTCGACATCATCATGAATTTCAATACGTTGCTGGATTCTCCAGCTTGCATCAAAGCCTTCAAGTCGGACATTCCATGGCCCAGAAATCGCTTCTGATAAACCAATTCGATATGTGCCGTTGCCATCAGCAGTGGCATTAATGTTGAAATCTTTTTCTTCAAGGGTTGGGTGAATAAAACTGACTTTCAATACGGCTTGGTTTGCTGGACCGCCATGTTGAGATATTTTAAGTTCGTGATCGTCAACTTCAATTAAGTATTGCATGCCTAAGTTTTTAGCTTGCTTAATTTTACGCAAATCCATATTGATGGCTTTGCCTTCTTTGTAATAATCATCTGAAACCAAGGAGTCAGCATTATCAATGGCGATACTCATCGCAACCATGCTTTTAAGGACAACAACAAAAAGAAGAACAACGATAAACCAAGGCCAAAAGTGCTTATACCAGGGAAGAGGAGCAGACATAAAACGGTCCTAATTATTAACTTTTATTATTAATCTATTTTAACCTGAAAACCATTAATAATCACTTAAAAAAAAGGCCTCGTTTAAACGAGGCCTTTTTTGTTATCAAGCTGTAACTATTTGTTTGATAAGCTATAAACGTATGCAGATACTACATGAACTTTTTCTTCACCTAGGATATCTTTCCACGCTGGCATAACACCTGAACGACCATTTGCAATTGATTGCATAACTTGTAAACGGCTTCCGCCATATAACCAAGCATCATCAGTTAAATTAGGTGCGCCCATAAACTTATTACCAGTGCCATCCATACCATGACAAGCAAAACAGCCTTTCATGAATGAACCTTGACCTTGAGCTGCTAACGTAGCGTCATGATCACGTCCTGATAGTTTAAACACGTATTCAGCTAAGCCACGAATTTCACTATCTTCGATGGGTAATCCGCCTTTAGGTGGCATCATGCCGTTACGACCATTCATCAGCGTTGTCTTAATAGTTGCAGGATCGCCACCATATAACCAATTACCATCGGTTAAATCTGGGAAGCCAACACTACCGCGAGCATCCGAACCATGACATTGAGCACAGTTTTGTAGGAATAAACGCCCACCAACTTTAAGTGCCTCTTCGTCTTTAACTAGCTCTTCAATTGGCGTAGCTAAATAAGCAGCAAAGATAGGGCCGTATTGCTTGTCAGCACTTGCGACTTCACGATCGTACTGAGAAAGGCGTTGCTCTGCAGTAGCTAACTCAACCGCTGCTTTAGACTCTTCGATTGAACGAACACTTTGGTTCGAACTTGTCCAACCAAATAGCCCTTGATAGCTGCCAAGACCGGGGTAAAGTGCTAGATAAATCAAACCAAACACGATACTGATGTAGAACATATAAGACCACCACTTTGGTAGTGGGTTATTGAGTTCTTCAATGCCGTCAAAGCTATGACCCATTGATTCCCCTTCATCAATTCCTGTGTTGTTCTTAGAGCAAGCTCTAAGCAGGAAAAAACAACCGGCGATAACTAATAATGTTGGAAAAATAATCCAAACGTTCCAAAAGATACTCATTACTTATTATCTCCTGAATTATTAGCGCGTGTCGCGATTTCTTCTTCAGAAAAAATCAGATTAGCAGCTTCATCAAATTTGGCTTTGCTTTTTGAGCTATAAGCCCAATAGAAAATACCGGCAAATACCACCATAACAATAATGGTTAGAATGCCTTGTAATGTTCCATAATCCATAACTGCCTCCTTATTTCAGTGCATGACCTAAAGACTGAAGATAAGCAATTAACGCTTCAAGTTCAGTTTTGCCTTTAACAGCAGCTTCAGCACCTGCAATTTCTTCCGCGGTATACAAATTATGATCCGGGTGGAAATTACTTAAGATTTGCATTTTATTGCCCGTTAGTTTTCCATCTAATTTGGTATCTGCTAACCAAGGGTAAGCAGGCATATTAGATTGAGGCACTACACTACGTGGGTCGATTAAATGCACTTCATGCCATTTATCACTGTAACGACCGCCAACACGGGCTAAGTCAGGACCAGTACGTTTAGACCCCCACTGAAATGGGTGGTCCCAAACTGATTCGCCAGCAACAGAGTAGTGACCGTAACGTTCAGTTTCGGCACGTAAAGGACGGATCATTTGGCTGTGACAGTTGTAACAACCTTCACGGACATAAATATCACGACCTTCAATCTGCAAAGCATTGTACGGCTTTAAACCTTCAACTGGTTCAGTAGTATCTTTTTGGAAAAGCAAAGGGGTGATCTGTACTAGACCACCGAAACTAATTGCGATTACAGTAAAAATACCAAGCAGGCCGATGTTTTTTTCGATTATTTCATGATTAAATTTCATCGTTCTGCTCCTTATGCTTTGGCTTCAGCTAATGCTGGAAGGGTGTCTTTAGGGGCATTAACGGTACGCAACACGTTATACGCCATGATAAACATACCCGTTAAGAAGAACACACCACCAATAAAGCGAACAAAGTAGAACGGATAAGATGCTTCTAAGCTTTCAACAAAGCTATAAGTCAAAGTACCGTCAGAGTTAACTGCGCGCCACATTAGACCTTGCATCACACCAGAGATCCACATTGATACTATGTATAAAACTGTACCAATTGTCGCTAACCAGAAATGGACGTTAACTAGGCTAGTACTGTACATACGGCCATGACCAAATAGCACAGGAATTAAATGGTATAAAGAACCAATTGAAACCATCGCAACCCAACCAAGCGCACCAGAGTGAACGTGACCAACAGTCCAGTCAGTGTAATGAGACAGTGCGTTTACGGTTTTAATTGCCATCATTGGTCCTTCGAAGGTAGACATACCATAGAAAGATAATGAAACAACTAAGAAACGTAATACTGGATCTGTACGCAGTTTATGCCAAGCACCAGACAGTGTCATAATACCGTTAATCATACCGCCCCAAGAAGGTGCGAATAAAATTAGCGACATCACCATACCCAATGTTTGTGTCCAATCAGGTAAAGCAGTGTAATGAAGATGATGCGGACCTGCCCAGATATATAACGCAATCAATGCCCAAAAGTGAACAATTGATAAACGGTAAGAATATACCGGACGACCAGCTTGCTTAGGTACAAAGTAGTACATCATACCTAAGAAACCTGCTGTTAATAAGAAACCAACAGCGTTATGGCCATACCACCACTGCACCATGGCATCTACTGCGCCAGAATACATTGAATAGGATTTGAATAAGCTTACTGGTACCGCCATTGAGTTAACAATGTGCAATACTGCAACCGTAATGATGAAAGCACCGAAGAACCAGTTTGCAACGTAAATATGCGATGTTGTTCGTTTGATAATGGTACCAAAGAACACAATTGCATAACTCACCCAGACAATGGTAATGGCGATATCAATTGGCCACTCAAGTTCTGCATATTCTTTACCAGAGGTGAAACCCATTGGTAATGTAATTGCAGCAGAGAGGATAATGGCTTGCCATCCCCAAAACGTGAAAGCAGCTAATTTAGGTGCAAACAGTTTGGTTTGACAAGTGCGTTGTACGATATAGTAGGATGTTGCGAAAAGGGCTGAAGTACCAAACGCGAAAATCACGGCATTCGTATGTAAAGGTCGTAAACGACTATACGTTAACCATGGAGTTTCAAAGTTTAGTTGTGGCCAGATTAACTGGGCCGCAATCAATACACCAACTGCCATACCAACGATTCCCCACAATACTGTGGTTAATGCAAATTGGCGAACAACGGTGTAATTGTAATCAGCGCCTGTAGGCTGGGAATGGTTCATCATAATGCTTCCACGGCTTATTACTTTTACTTTAAAATTAGTAAAGAAAGATCTTTACCTGTTTAGGGTGACAGGTGGTTAAAAAAGTATCTGTTTTAGAGTTGCTTTTTTAATTATTGTCAAGGTGTTACCTCATGTTTTTTATAACTATCACGAGGCAATGCAATGATACTTGAGCTAAGTCAAAAAAGATATATGTGAGCTAGGTGTAAACTTGATCTAGATCAATTTCCTAAAGATAATGTTATCAATATGAATCGAGAGGTTAAAAGTTGTGCAGTTTTTAACAAAATGGATTGTTGGCTCTTTTTTTATAGTGTTTTTAGGTGGATGTAATCCTCAATCAAACATTAAAACAGTAACATCTGATGTAATAGACAGCAGTTTGTGCCAATTTCAACAAGGGGCATGTAAGTTAAATGTTAACGGTATCGACATTATGCTGATGATTAACCCCGTTTTCACACCAAGTGAAAAACCTTTGAGTATTGATTTACACTTTTCCGTCCCTGTCACTGATGTAAAAATGCGAATCGAAGGAAGAGACATGTTTATGGGGGTAATACCGGTAAATCTTACTGCAGAAAAAAACAGTAATCCTAACCACTATAAAGGTAGTGCTATTTACGGTTCCTGTAGTAGTAATTATATGGTTTGGCGCGCGCTAGTTAACTATTCAATTGACGGAAAGCCGCAATCAACATGGTTTGATTTTTTAGCTGACAATAAATAATCAAAGATAAAGGCTGAATCTTATTGATAATCATTCTCAATTAGTTATAATAGCCAAAAAATCAATTGAGAAAATAGTATGTCCCAATTAAACATTTCAATATCCATCGATAAACTTGCTAAGTTAATTCAATCAGGCCAATTGTGCGTTGCTGACTTTAGAAGTTTAGACACTCAAACAAAGCAACAGTTATGGCAATTATGTCTGCTCAGTTGTAAAGAACGGATACACTGCCAGCATCCTGCCGATAACCCTAACAACTTAATAGAAATGTTTTCTGAGTTAGGGTGATTTAAGCATTATGAAAACTAAAATCACCTTCTTTAAACCAAGTTAGTACTACCGACATAGTGAATGTCAAACTTCATTAGTAGGTGACGAGTTGGTACCTCAAAACGTTAACAGTGCTTAACTACAGCTTGCATCAAACTTTCAAATCAAAGCCAATATTATTGATTAAGTCTAGGTTCAGTTACTGACAAGCTTTTAACGGGCCAATTAATTGTTAGTTTAGTTATTTGATGCCGCCATAATCATTTTATTACGAAGCCACTTATTAGCGGGCTCTTTATCGACATTCACATGCCAATATAAATGCACGTCAATGCCCGGCAATTCAACAGGCATCGGATAAATGTTGATATCAAACAATTCACTGTACATCTCAGCTGCTCTTCTAGGCAATGTGAGCAACATATCGTTATTGGTGATAATACGGCATGCCGAAAAAGGATGTTGGCAGCGTAATGATATTTTACGATGTAAGCCTAAGCGTGATAATTCAAAATCTTCAAGTCCTGGCCCTGTTGAGCGCGAAGACACTAAAACATGTTGAAGATGTAAATAAGTATCCAAATCTAAGCTGCTATTAATAGTAGGGTGCTCCTTGCGTGCCACCACCACCACTTGATCTAGTTCTAGTTGGGTATGCAAAATATTATTGCTAACAGGAATAAGTGCATCAATGGCTAAATCGATATCGCCACTGGCTAATTTATTTTCTAAATCACTACGCCTTACGCGTTTATTACTGCGTAGATTTATCGTCGGAGACTCTTTAGATAAACTTTGCTGTAGTGGCGGTAAATAGTAGGGTTCTAATGAACCATGCAATGACAGTGAAAAATTTTCACGGGAGGTTGACGGCTCAAACTGCCTTGATTGTACCAAACAAACCTGTAGCTGATGTAAGGCTTCACGCACATCCGCAATAACATTCTTTGCCACCGGCGTCGGTCTCATTTCATTACCTTGTCGCACAAATAAAGCATCATCAAAGTGAGCACGCAACTTACCTAAGGAATGACTGACTGCGGGTTGAGACAAATTCAGTACAGAAGCCGCTTTTGTAATATTTCCCTCACAATAAATTGCATCAAAAACCACAAACAAATTTAAATCTATTTTCATGCTGACACCATTGCATCCTTGCTAAAAATCTACACTGCTAACTTTAATCAAAAAAATTCAACCTACGCTGGTCAAAATTTATCAGCCTAACTATTTAAAATATAAATAGTAGGGTATAAGAACTATTCATTTGTTTAATCTAGGTTGCAACCTTAGCATAGTCAAGTCGATTTTAAACAGCCCGATTACAAAGGTAACTAAACCACCAGCAGTTGTTAGTCAATAAACGTGCAGGTGGTAATTAAAAGCTATAAACAAATTGAAGCATCAATAAACGTTTTTTGTTTCGCTGCTTAAAACCCAATATCACACTGAGTATTTATATGGCTGCAATATATTTGATAAGACATGGGCAAGCTTCTTTTGGAAGTGCTGATTACGATCAGCTGTCAAAAAAAGGTGAACAACAAGCACAGCTTCTTGGTGAATATTGGCGCGCAAGAGCCCAGCCAAGTAAGTTTTATTGTGGCGATCTGTTACGCCATGGGCAAACATTATCTGGATTTAATAAAGGTTATCAAACCAGCACAGTACCGATGATTATTCACTCAGGCTTTAATGAATTTGACCATGTTGATATTTTAAAAAAACACCACCCTCAATGGCAAAACTTCCCCAAGATGAGTGAAGATATCAATAAATTGCAGCACCCCAATAAAACCTTTCAAAAAGAATTTGCACTGGCGTTAGAACGCTGGATGTTCAGTGATAAACATGACGAATATAAAGAAAGCTGGCCGCAGTTCAAGTTACGCTGCATCCGTGCGCTACAAAATATAATCGATCAAGAGTTGGCCACTAAACACCAGCTTAGTGCTAATGATGACAATGCAAAAAAATCAAAAGATATATTGGTATTTACTTCCGGCGGAACAATTTCAGTCATCATTCAACATATCCTTAAATTAACCAATAAAGAATTATTGATGATAAATCAGCAGGTTAGAAATACCAGTGTTACTAAATTATTATTTTCAGAACAGATGCTAAGTATCGATTATTTAAATAATTATAGTCATTTAGAGCAAGCAGGAGAAGACTGGGTAACCTTTAGATAACGCCGCATAAAACAACTTAAAAATAGATAGGGATTAAGCATGGCAGAGATCAACTTATTTGATTTAACAGGGAAAGTAGCATTAGTCACTGGCGCGAGTCGTGGTATTGGTGAAAGTATTGCGAAACTTTTAGGCCAGTACGGCGCGCATGTTATCGTTTCAAGTCGAAAACTTGATGCGTGTAATAAAGTGGTCGATGACATTGTTATCGCTGGCGGCAGTGCAGAGGCAATTGCATGTCATATTGGTGAGATGGAACAAATAGACTCGCTGTTTGCCGCTATTACACAAAAGCATGGCAAGTTAGATATTTTAGTGAACAATGCCGCCGCTAATCCATATTTCGGCCACATTATGGATACTGATTTAAGTGCCTTTCAAAAAACTGTCGACGTTAACATTCGTGGCTATTTCTTTATGTCTACCCAAGGCGCTAAATTGATGAAGCAAAGTGGCGGTGGATCTATTGTCAATGTGGCATCCGTTAATGGCGTTATCCCGGGTGATTATCAAGGTATATATTCGATAACCAAAGCTGCGGTAATTTCAATGACGCACGCTTTTGCCAAAGAATGTGCTCAGTTTAATATTCGAGTTAATGCGTTACTACCTGGCGGCACAGATACTAAATTTGCCTCGGCATTAGTCGACAACCCTAAAATCCTCAAACAAATGATGCATCACGTGCCAATGAAACGTGTGGCGCAGCCAGACGAAATGGCCGGCACAGTATTGTATCTCGTCTCTAAAGCTTCTAGCTATACCACAGGCACCGCGATTAATGTGGATGGTGGCTATTTAATCGGTTAATTAACGAGATTATGGCAAAAGCCGTTATTAATAGCAGTCAATTCGCATCAAATAACTAAAAACAATAACCAATAAAAACCCGTGTTAGGAAAAAAATTATGAGCAGTCAAAACAGCACTATTTCAAGCAACAGCACTATTTCTAACAACAGCACTCCGAATAACACCAATAATAGTATCGATAAACTATTTGAATCTTTCAGCAGCAAAAGTTTGTCATTAAAAAATAAAACCGTGATGGCACCAATGACACGTGCCTTTTCGCCAAACTATGTGCCTACTGCAGATGTTGCGGCTTACTATCGTCGCCGCGCAGAAGGTGATGTAGGTTTAATTATTACCGAAGGTACCTTTATTTCCCATAAAGCGGCTAACGGTTATGAAAACGTGCCCGCGATTTATGGAGAGAAGGCCCTTGCAGGCTGGAAGCATGTGGTAGATGAAGTACACGCCGCTGGCGGAAAAATTGCCCCTCAGCTTTGGCATGTGGGGTCTGTCAGAAAATTAGGCATAGGTCCAGATAAAGAAGCGCCTGCCCATAGTCCGTCTGGTTTATACAAACCTGGCGCAGAAAATGGTGTCGCTATGACTCAGGCCGATATTGATGACGTTGTTGCTTCATTTGCCCAAGCAGCATTGGATGCGAAAAATATTGGATTTGATGCTATCGAAGTGCATGGGGCACATGGTTACTTAGTTGATCAGTTTTTCTGGGAAGGCACCAACCAACGCCATGATAAATATGGTGGCTCACTTGAAAATCGCACTCGTTTCGGTGTTGAGATTGTCAAAGCCATACGTGCAGCTGTAGGTGCAGACTTTACAATTATTTTCCGATTTTCTCAGTGGAAACAACAAGATTATAGCGCCAAGCTTTGCCAAACCCCTGAGGAATTAGAAACTTTCTTATGTTTACTCAGCAATGCCGGTGTCGATATATTCCACGCAAGTACCCGACGCTTTTGGGTTGCTGAGTTTAAAGGTTCAGATCTTAATTTAGCGGGCTGGACTAAAAAGCTTACCAATAAACCCGTTATTACAGTGGGTAATGTTGGTTTAGATGCTGACTTTATCGGTGAAGGTAACGCCGATCTTTCTGGCACATCTAACCCAACGGGTATTGATGAATTACTGATCCGTTTAAATAACGATGAGTTTGACTTAGTGGGTATTGGCCGCGCTTTACTCGTTGATCCGCAGTGGGTAAATAAGATTAAGTCCAATGCGATAGCCGAGATTAAACCATTTAACAAAAAATCACTGATGTCGCTTAGTTGATTGTTAACTGACGACATGACCTGCGTACTGCACTGTTTGTAATGCAAAAAATGATGTTCAGATTGAAAGGGGAATAAAATGGATTTTGAATACAGTCCTAAAGTTCAGCAGCTAATGAAACGTGTCAGCAAATTTATGGATTTACATATTTTTCCTAACGAAGCAGCAATGCATAAACAAGTTGAACTTGAACCTTGGTCAACCCCTCCTTTAATGGAAGAGCTCAAGGCAATCGCAAAAGCGGAAGGCTTATGGAATTTATTTTTACCGGTTACCTATGGCAAATATAGTGCAGGGTTAACCAACCTTGAATATGCACCGCTGGCAGAGTTAATGGGCCGAGTCATGTGGGCGCCTGAAGTATTTAACTGCGCTGCACCTGACACTGGCAATATGGAAGTATTAGCTCGTTACGGTAACGAAGCCCAAAAGAAACAATGGTTAGAACCATTACTGGAAGGCAAAATTCGTTCAGCTTTTGCGATGACAGAGCCAGAAGTCGCTTCAAGTGATGCGACCAATATTGAATTACGTATAGAACGTGACGGTAATGAATATGTCATTAATGGCCGTAAATTCTATATCAGTGGCGCATGCCGCAAGCAATGTGAAATTATGATTGTGATGGGTAAAACGGATCCAACAAATAGCAATCGCTACGTACAGCAGTCACAGGTGCTGGTACCAATGGATACCCCTGGTGTGACTTTAGTCAGGCCGATGAAGGTATTTGGTTTTGATGACTCGCCAGAAGGCCACGCTGAAGTCATGTTTGACAATGTCCGTGTACCTGTTGCAAACATTATTGTTGGTGAGGGCAAAGGTTTTGAAATCGCTCAAGGTCGCTTAGGCCCTGGGCGGATACATCATTGCATGCGCTCAGTTGGCATCGCCCAGCGGGCTTTAGATTTAATGTGTAAACGTGTCAGTGAACGCATTGTGTTTGGTCAGCCGATGATAAAACAACAATCGGTACGTGAAGATATTGCAAAGTCAGCCTGTCAGATTGAACAAGCGCGATTGATGACGTTAAAAGCAGCCCAAAAAATGGACACCGAAGGCAATAAAGCCGCTAAAGATTTAATCGCCATGATTAAAATTGTTGCCCCGAATATGTCCCTTGATGTCATCGACCGTGCAATCCAATGCCATGGGGCTGTGGGTGTTAGCCAAGATACATTTTTAGCTCATGCTTGGGCTGGGCAACGAACCTTACGTTTAGCTGATGGACCCGATCAGGTGCATATGATGCAACTGGGACGTGACTTAGTTAAGAAGGTAGCGAATTAACATCTGGCATCACCTGACTGTAATCAAAAGGGTGAAGTGGTTTTGATTCGCGACACTAAATTAAGTTAACTATTGACCCTAAGTGGTCTAAAAGAGAGTTGCCAATGTTAGACGATAATTTAATAGACCTTAAACAATTAACTCAGTATCTAGAGCGCCATATTGCGGGTTTTAAGGGTCCCATTACGCTTGAAAAGTTTGCCGGTGGCCAGTCTAACCCGACGTTTAAATTGCAAGCGGCAACAGGTAACTATGTGCTGCGCAGGCAACCACCTGGCAAGTTGCTAAAGTCAGCCCATGCTGTGGATCGCGAATATAAAGTAATCAAAGCATTGCAAGATACTAAGGTGCCAGTCGCAAAGGTATATCACTTATGTGAGGACCCAAACATCATCGGCTCGATGTTCTATGTGATGGAGTATTGCGATGGCACTGTGTATTGGAGTGCATCTTTATCTGACATAGCCACGAATGAGCAACGTACAGCAATGTATGATGAAATGAACAAAGTATTGGTAGCGCTGCATAGTGTTGATGTCGAGCAGGTAGGGTTAAGTGATTATGGTAAAGCAGGTAACTATTTTGAGCGTCAATTAGCCCGTTGGACTTCTCAATATCGCCAGACTGAAATTACCCCCATTAAAGCGATGAATGATCTAAGCCAATGGCTAGAAGCGAATTTACCTAATGATGACGGTCGAAGCTGTCTAGTCCATGGCGATTTTCGCCTAGACAATATGATGTTTGCCAAAGACTCAGCCAAGGTCATTGCACTGCTGGATTGGGAATTATCAACGTTAGGCCACCCGTATGCTGATTTAGCTTATCAATGTATGCAACTAAGAATGCCTGCAGGTATGGGTAGCATCGACGGATTGAAAGGTGTCGATCGTACTAGTTTAGGTATCCCTACCGAAGAGGAATATGTAGCCCGATATTGCCAACGAATGGGTATCGAGCGTATTGAAAATTGGGTGTTTTATCTCGCATTTAGTTTCTTCAGGTTAGCCGCTATTGCTCAAGGCGTTGCTAAACGCGCATCCCAAGGCAATGCATCAAACGAAAATGCTAATAAAGTCGGCGCATTTGTCGAACCGTTAGCAAAAATGGCCCTACAAGTAATCGCCCAAAAATAACTTGCAGCTTTCACTGCTATAACCAAATAAACCACGAATTACAGGAGTTATCTCATGGATCCATTATTAGATTTTAGCGGTAAAGTCGCCATCATAACCGGGGCGGCACAAGGTTTTGGACAACTACTTGCCCAAGAACTAGCAAATCGTGGCGCTAAACTAGTGATCAGCGATATCAATGAAGCAGGTGTTCATAAAGTGGCATATGATATTGCGGCAACAGGCGCAGAAATTCTAGCCATGAAATGCGATGTTTCAAAAAATGACCAGTGTAAATTAATGGTAGACACTGCCATGGAGGTATTTGGTCGTGTAGATATTGGAGTCAATAACGCCGGGGTTGCCCATGAGTTTATGCCGTTTCATCAGATAGATGAATCTATTATGGATAGCCAATTTGCGGTAAACGTTAAAGGTGTGCAATTTGGCATGCGTCATCAAATACAACAAATGCTGACCCAAGGAGAAGGGGTCATTCTTAATGTCAGTTCTATGGCGGGTATTGGCGGCGCGGCATTAGGCAGTGCTTATTCAATGGCAAAACATGCGGTTATTGGCTTAACCAAAACCGCTGCGGTTGAATATGGCCGCGCCAATATACGGGTTAATGCAATTTGCCCATTCTTTACGCTAACCCCTATGGTCACCAATTTTGCAGATGCTGAGCAGCAACAAAAAATGAGCCGCGGCGCACCTATGAAACGCCTCGGTGAGCCCAAAGAAATAGTCGCGGTGATGTTGATGATGCTATCGCCAGCAAATACCTATATGACAGGCCAATGTATCGCAGTAGATGGCGGAGTATCAGCCCTTTAAAAGGCAACTTTTAGCCAGAGTGAGTTAGTCACGCTTAGGGAATCACTGTTTTACAGGATTTACAGCGAGTTTTTGACCAATAAAGAGAACAAATTATGCCAGCTAGTTTAATGAATCAACGCGATCTTGAATTTATGCTTTATGAACTGTTTGATAGTGAGGCTTTGATTACTCGTGAGCGTTACCAAGATCATGATCGACAAACATTTAATGAAGTCGTTAATACCGCTAAAGCCATTGCAGAGAAGCATTTTCTTCCCATTCGCCAAAAGTTAGATACACATCAACCGACATTTGATGGCACTAAAGTGCATCTCATACCTGAATTAAAACCTGCTATTGATGCCGTCAATGAATCAGGTATTGCTGCAGCCACCGCAGATTACGATGTCGGTGGAATGCAACTGCCGCCAATTGTCGCCAGTGCAGCTGGCGCTTATCTTAGTGTGGCTGGGGGCGTAGGTATGGGTTACAACATGCTAACAACGGCAAACGCCAATTTACTTGAAGCCCACGGCAGTGATGAACTGATTGAAACCTGGGTTAAACCAATGCGTGAAGGTCGCTTCATGGGTACCATGGCGATGACTGAACCGGGAAGTGGCTCTGGTTTAGGGGATTTAACCACCAAAGCGATTAAAGCTGAAGATGGCAGTTATCGCATAACGGGTAATAAAATATTTATTTCGGGCGGTGATCACGATCTCAGTGAAAATATCGTCCATTTGGTGCTTGCCCGTCTCCGTGGCGCACCGCAAGGGGTAAAAGGTATTTCACTTTTTGTCGTCCCTAAATTTTTATTAAATGAAGACGGCACAATCGGTAACGATAATGAAGTGGCATTGGCAGGATTATTTCATAAAATGGGCGGCCGGGCGCAAACCTCAACGGCGCTGAGTTTTGGTGAAAAAAATGGTTCAATAGGTTACTTGGTGGGTGAAGAACATTGCGGTTTGAAATACATGTTTCACATGATGAATGAAGCCCGCATCATGGTCGGCATGAGTGGCGCTGTACTTGCTGTCGCCGGTTATCAGTACTCAGTTGATTATGCCAAAAACCGTCCACAAGGTCGTTTACCTTCTTGTAAAGACCCGTTATCCCCTATGGTCAATATTATTGAGCATGCAGATGTAAAACGTATGCTATTAGCGCAAAAGGCCATTGCAGAAGGTGCTTTATCATTAGTGTTATACGGCACCCAATTAAGTGATGACGAGAAAACAGCGCCAACCATAGAGCAACGACAATATGCTCACACGCTATTAGACTTTTTAACCCCCATCATTAAAACCTGGCCATCTGAATATGGGCCTAAAGCCAACTCCTATGCGATTCAGGTAATGGGAGGCCATGGTTATATTAATGAGCATCCTGTGGAAATGTTCTATCGTGATAACCGTCTTAATCCGATACACGAAGGCACAACAGGCATTCAATCATTAGATTTAATGACCCGCAAAGTGCCTATGAACAAGATGCAGGGTTATATAGCAACATTGGACGAAATAACTAAAACCATTGCTGTAGCAAAAAAACACCCAAATTTAAAAGTGTTTTCGAGTCAGTTAAGTGATGCAGTAAGGTTATTAAAAATTACTACTGACTCAGTATTAACGGCAATGTCGACTGAAAATATAGACTTAGCATTAGCCAACTCAGTTAAATATCTGGAATTGTTTGGCCACATTATTATTGCATGGCTATGGTTAAAACAAGCGATAGTAGCCACAGAAGCACTCAGTAAAAAGCCGCATCAAGCAGATGAAAACTTTTATCAAGGTAAGCTTCAGGCTCAGCAATATTTTTATCGATTTGAACTACCGAAAATTGAGCACTGGTCAACCATTTTGTTAACCTCTGACAGTACAAGTTTTGATATGCAACCTGATTGGTTTTAAAGGTTGTATTGTGTATCTGGTGATTTTGAAGCTTAACTTATAAATTAATTTATAACCCCCTCAAAAGCATGATTGATTTTATCAGTCATGCTTTTTTATTATCAGGGTAAATTTTCATTCAATTTATCTTTTTAACTTCCACATCTACTATTCGCTACGGGAATGTGAAGGTATCAAAACTATTCATTTGTTTAATCTTGTTGCTCACATTAGCATGAGTTAATGCTTAATTTTTATTCATTAATTAAATGTGACAAGGGAATGACAACATAATGCCAACAGTAATTAATAGAGAAGACATTGGAAAGTATATCGGCTTTCAAGCTGAGGCTACTGATTGGCATACCATTACTCAAGAGCAAATAAACCAATTTGCAGATTGCACGCTCGATCATCAATTTATCCATGTAGATGAACAAAAAGCCAAATCGACCGCCTTCGGCAGCACCATTGCTCACGGTTTTTTATCTTTGTCTATGTTGTCTCATTTTGCCGAAGACTTCAGCGTCATCATCGATGGTTTTTATATGGGCTTAAATGCCGGTTTCGATAAAGTGCGATTTTTACAACCTGTAACGGTTAACAGTCGTGTTCGTGCTTTTGCAAAAACCTTATCTATTGAAGAGAAAAAACCAGGACAATTTAGATTATCTACCGAAGTAACAATAGAAATAGAAGGCTGTGATACACCAGCGCTGGTTGCTCAATGGATTTCAGTACAAATGGTTAAATAAAGACTTTTCTGGAACCACAATAACAAGAAAGAAATATAACAATTAGGAAATCATTATGACGATGAGTTTTGACGGAAAAGTGGCAATAGTTACTGGCGCTGGAAATGGTTTAGGGCGTTCTCACGCATTAGAGTTAGCTAAAAGAGGCGCTAAAGTGGTGGTTAACGATTTAGGCGGTGCTCGAGATGGCAGCGGCTCTTCAAGTGCAGCCTCTCAAGAAGTGGTTAGATTGATTGAGACTATGGGCGGAGAAGCCATAAGTCATGGTGCTAATGTGGCTAATTTTAACGAAGTGGAAGACATGGTGCAGCAGGCCATGGCGAAGTGGGGGCGGGTTGATATTCTTATCAACAATGCTGGTATCTTACGCGATAAATCATTTTCTAAAATGCCCCTAGATGACTTCAAGTTAGTGATGGATGTCCACGTTATGGGATCAGTGAACTGCACTAAAGCGGTTTGGGAAATCATGAAACAGCAAAATTATGGCCGTATTGTGATGACCACATCCTCAAGTGGCATGTACGGTAACTTTGGCCAGTCAAATTATGGTGCGGCGAAAATGGCGGTGTTAGGTTTGATGAATACCTTAGTACTTGAAGGCGCTAAAAATAACATTCGAATTAATGCGTTAGCGCCTACTGCAGGTACACGAATGACGGAAGATTTAATGCCAGAAGAAATTGTAAAAGCATTCGCACCTGAGGCGGTAACTGCTGGGATGCTAACCTTATGTGATGATGAAGCGCCTAATCGATTCATTTTATGTGCCGGAGCTGGCGGGTATTCTAGCGCAAGCATCTTTGAAACGGACGGGTGCTTTTTACCTCAATCTTCACAAACCCCAGAACAAGTCCGTGCTCATTGGGATAAGTTAACGGCGCAAGAAAGCCAAACAGAACTCACGTCAGGCGCCAAGCAAGGTGAGAAATTTGTTATGAAAGCAATGGCGTTTATGCAATCTCAGCACTAATTCTTAAACTAATAATTTTACATACAATCATAATAAATTTAGCGACTCAGTTTTGTTTGCTTTATACCGAACCTAACAATATAAAAACTAAAATAATTAAAATAAGAGAGGGGATTTATGAGAGAAGCCGTCATAGTTTCAGCTGCACGTTCACCGATAGGCAAAGCTTATCGGGGCGCTTTTAACGATCTTTCTGCGCCGACTTTAGCAGCTGCTACGGTCATCGCCGCCATAGAACGAGCTGGAATTGAGCCAAGTGATATTGATGACTGCATCTTTGGCGTGGTGTTAACTCAGGGCAATCAAGGAATGAATTTTGGCCGTCAGGTTGCCATGGCGGCTAATTTACCCGTTTCAGTTCCCGGAATGACAATTGATCGTCAATGTTCTTCAGGCTTAATGTCGATTTCAATCGCGGCCAACCAAATTGTCTGTGATGGTTCGCAAATCGTTGTCGCAGGGGGCTGTGAATCACTGAGTTTAGTGCAAAACGATAAAATAAATAGCTACAGGGTAGTTGATCCAAACGTAAAAGCTTATCGACCCGCCATTTATATGCCGATGCTTGATACTGCTGAAGTAGTCGCAAAGCGTTATAACATTTCTAGAGAACAACAAGACCACTACGCTTTATTATCACAACAACGTACTGCAGCAGCGCAAGCGGCTGGAAAGTTTGATGATGAGATAGTGCCAGTAACTTGCACTAAATTAGTCATGGATAAAGAAACAGGAGGGGTTACACCGCAACAGGTAACCTTAACTAAAGATGAAGGCAATCGTCCATCAACCAATTTAGCGGGTTTATCGGGTTTAAAAGTCGTTAAAGACAATGGCTCCATAACTGGCGGTAACGCATCACAGTTATCAGATGGCGCTGCTGCAGTGGTTGTTATGGAGCGTGAACTCGCCAAAGAGCGAGGTCTTGAACCATTAGGGGTTTATCGCGGTTCAGTGGTGACAGGCTGTGAACCCGATGAAATGGGTATTGGTCCTATTTATGCCATTCCTAAATTACTCGAGCGTCACGGCTTAACCATGGATGACATCGGTTTGTGGGAAATAAACGAAGCTTTTGCTGTTCAAGTGTTGTATTGCGCAGAATACTTAAATATTCCAGAAGATCGGTTAAACGTTAATGGTGGTGCAATTTCTATCGGCCACCCGTATGGTATGAGTGGCACTCGAATGGTAATGCATGCATTAATTGAAGGTAAGCGTCGTGGGGTTAAATACGTAGTCATAAGTATGTGTATTGGTGGCGGACAAGGTGCAGCGGGCTTGTTTGAAGTGCTTTAAGGTTTAACAATAATAAATAAGAGGCAAGTATTATGGAAAAGATTTGGCTTGAAAAAAGTTATCCACCTGGGGTTGAATTTGAGATTGATCCAGATAAATACAGTTCATTAGCTGAGTTGTTTTTTAAATATACCAAGTTATATAAAGACAACACCGCCTTCGTTAATATGGATGTTGCTATTAGCTATGCAGAACTTGAGCAACAGGCTACTGATTTTGCGGCCTATCTACAACAAGAGCTAGGGCTAGTAAAAGGTGATAAATTTGCCATTATGATCCCTAATTTATTGCAATATCCCATAGCCCTGTTTGGTGCGCTGATAGCTGGGCTTACTGTCGTCAATGTTAACCCGCTTTATACTCCTCGGGAACTTGAGCATCAACTCAAGGATTCTGGCGCCAAAGCTATTCTCATTCTCGAAAACTTTGCCAATGTACTACAAGCCGTTATTGATAAGACCGCTGTAGAACAAGTGATTATCACTGCTGTAGGTGACCGCTTAGGAACAATTAAAGGTGCTTTAATTAATACCGCGCTAAGACATGTAAAAAAACAAGTCCCAGAATATAACTTACCTCAAGCAATAAAATTTAATAAAGCCTTAGCTTTAGGCAGTAAATTATCTTTTACTCCAGTTGAAATTGTCGGTGCTGATTTAGCTTTTTTACAATACACCGGCGGCACGACAGGCCCATCAAAAGGGGCTATGTTAACCCACCGTAATATGGTGGCAAATATAGAGCAATCTAAAGCTGTAACTAAGAATGTTTATGAAATAGGTAAAGAAATCATGATTACGGCTTTGCCGCTTTATCATATCTTTGCACTTACATCGAACTGCCTAGCCTTTATGCCTTTTGGTGGTAAAAATATTCTAATCACCAATCCACGTGATATGGACGGCTTTGTTAAAGAGTTAGCTAAATATCCTTTTACTGCTATTACAGGGGTGAATACCTTATTCAATGGCTTATTACATACCCCAGGTTTTGACAAACTAGATTTTAGTTCTCTTAAAATGGGCTTTGGTGGCGGTATGTCAGTCCAACGGCCCGTCGCAGAACTGTGGGAAAAAGTAACTAAGACTCGCTTATTAGAAGGTTATGGATTAACAGAATGCGCCCCATTAGTCACCATGAGCCCATATAACCAACAAAGTTATAACGGTTCCATTGGCGTGCCAGCCTCGTCAACGGATATCCGCTTAGTAGGCGCCGATGGTGAAGACGTTGCCAATGGTGATCCCGGTGAAATGTGGGTTAAAGGCCCACAAGTGATGAAGGGTTATCATAATCGCCAAGATGCTACTGATGAAATCCTTATCAATGGCTGGTTAGCAACCGGCGATATTGCCACCATGGATGAAAATGGCTTTTTTACCATTGTTGACCGTAAAAAGGACATGATTATTGTCTCCGGCTTTAACGTTTTCCCTAACGAAATTGAAGAAGTACTCGTTAGCCATGAAGGCATATTAGAAGCCGCTGCTGTTGCAGCGCCAAGTGATGCAACTGGAGAAATGGTCAAAGTGTTTGTGGTTAGAAAAGATCCTGATTTAGACGAAGCCGCGGTATATGAGCACTGCACTGAATTACTGACTAATTATAAGCGCCCTAAAGAAGTGACCTTCTTAGATGAATTACCTAAAAGTAATGTCGGTAAAGTACTTAGAAAAGAGCTTCGTTCTTAGTCAATAACCTAGTAGTAAGATTGCATTTGAATTTAACGTTCTAAGTTTCAATACTTTAATAGCAGATCAGGGGCATAATGACCTGATCTGTTTTCCGCTGCCATGATTTAGCAATCATTATAGATATTCATTAATGACAAAGCTTAGTTTCTTAGTGTGACCCATCTGAAAAATAACAAGAAATACAGGAACAAATATATGAAATTTAAAAAACTGCCCATAAGCCAACTGTCAGTTTCTATTATGCTATTTTTAGCAGGCTCAGTAACGTTACAAGCTAATGATTTAGCAGAGGTGGGTATTGAATTAGATGCAGCTAAAGCTGCTATTGATATTGATGAAAACAGCTTTAGCTGTATCCGCGATATGACACCAGTAAGGCATTTTTATGTGGACAACATACTTGGTGATCTTGACGCAACATTGGCAGTAGCCAATGCCCCTGAGGGAGCAAAATATCCTCCAGGCTCAGTAGTACAGTTGGTACCAACAGAAGTGATGGTAAAAGGCAAGGCGGGTTCATCTCCTGTCACAGGTGATTGGGAATTTTTTGAGTTAGAAGTCAGTGAGGACGGCTCAAAAATAGTTAATCGCGGCTTTGTTGATGTCAATAACCGTTTTGGCGGCAATTGTTTTACTTGTCATTTACCTGCTCGCGATAAGTGGGACTTTATCTGTGAATCAAATCATGGTTGTGAACCCATTCCAATCGATCACAGCATGACGGGTGCGCTGCAACGCTCAGATCCTCGCTGCGGCGAAGAAGCACTTGAATCTGGCGACAGTATGGCGTTATTTAAATTAAAAACCATGGTGGTTATTGGTTCGGTTAAAAAGTGGTTTGAAGACCTTTTTTAACCACACTGCTATTAAGAGTAAAGTGAATAAGCTTTGCTCTTTTTTATGGAAATTTTAAAAGTAAGATTAACCAAGTCAGGGATGAACATGAATGAAGTCAAAACCCATTACCGAAATTGTAATATTTGTGAAGCCATGTGTGGCTTGGAAATTAAATATCAAGACAAACAAATCTTATCGATAAAGGGCGATCAAAACGATCCTTTTAGTAAAGGTTACAATTGCCCTAAAGCCACCGCGTTAGAAGATTTTTATTACGACAAAGATCGTTTAAAAACCCCCATTAAACGTACTACATCAGGTTGGGTTGATATCTCATGGGAAGAGGCATTTGATGAAATAACCGAGAAATTCAAAGCGATTCAACATAAACATGGCAAAAACGCATTGGCAGTTTATTTGGGCAACCCTAATGCCCACAGCCTTGGCAATGCCATGATGCTAAAACCCTTTTCAAAGTCTTTGGGCACCATAAACCGTTTTAGCTCAGCTTCGGCTGATCAATTACCCCATCATGTAGCATCTAACTTCATGTTTGGTGCCGGTATGTTAATCCCAGTACCAGACATTGATCGCACCGACTTTATGCTAATTATTGGTGGTAACCCTGTTGTGTCAAACGGCAGCATGATGACAGCGCCAAATGTTATCGGGCGCATGAAGGCGATTCAAAAAAGAGATGGTAAGGTTGTCGTCGTCGATCCTAAATGTTCACGTACCGCTAAAATTGCCGATCAGCATCTGTTTATTCGCCCAGAAAAAGACGCTTTACTGCTATTTGCGCTGATCCATTGTGTATTTGCGTCTAACAAAGTGAATTTACGTCACTTAGCCGCCATGACTGATGGTGTTGAGACACTTGAATCTGTCGCAAAAGACTATGCGCCTGAAGATGTTGCTGAATTTGTTGGTATCGATGCACAGAGTATTCGCCAGCTAGCTGCTGATATGACCGCCGCAGATTCAGCCGTTTGTTATAGCCGTATGGGCGCCTCAACACAAACCTTTGGTGGTTTATGCCAATGGTTAACCAATGTACTGAATATCATCACAGGTAATTTTGATCGTGCTGGTGGCGCTATGTTTCCTCAGCCTGCTTATGATTTACTAAGAAACCACGTAAAAGGGCATAAATCATCATTTGGCCAATATCACTCTCGGGTTAGAAAGCTGCCATTTTTTAACGGGGAATTCCCAGTCTCCACCTTGGCTGAAGAAATACAAACACCAGGTGAAGGTCAAATAAAGAGCTTGATTACTATTGCAGGCAATCCGGTACTGTCTGCACCCAATGGCAAGCAATTAGCGGATGCATTTACTGAGTTGGATTACATGGTGTCGGTGGATATCTACCTTAATGAAACCACAAAATACGCCGATATTATTCTACCCGGCACCACTGGTGTTGAAAATTCGCATTTTGATATCTTCTTTAACTCTTTTTCAGTAAGGAACACGGTTAAATACTCAGCGCCATTGTTTGAAAAAAATGCTAATCAGCGTAGTGACTGGCAAATTTTAAAAGAAATATCATCACGTATGACCAATACCCCCATGAATCCTTATACCCCTGAGATGATCTTAGATAGGGAATTAACCCAAGGGCCTTATGGCGAAGAAGGTATGAGTTTACAAAAGCTGATTGATAATCCACATGGGATTGATATGGGCCCATTGATGCCGTGTATTGAGCAAAGGATTAAAACGGCTACAGGTAAAATAGACTTAGCGCCGCGAATATACCTCGATGATTTATCACGCTTAAATGCGCTGATGGCCACTGCGCCAAGAGATCAAACATATCCATTTGATTTAATTGGCCGCCGTTTAGTGAAAAGTCACAATACCTGGACGCAAAACTCGGCGCGTTTAGTTAAAGGTAAAAATCCCTGCACCTTAGAGATCCATACCCAAGATGCGCAAACCCTCGGTATTAAACAAGGACAATTGCTCAAGGTGAGTTCTCGGGTGGGTGAAATCCACATAGAAGCCGCAATTACCAATGACATTCTCCAAGGCGTGGTGTGTATGCCTCAAGGTTGGGGGCATAATCAACAAGGTACACGCATGTCAGTAGCAGCAACACAACCGGGTGTCAGTATGAATGACTTAACGGATGCAAGTAAGGTCGACACGTTAACGGGTAATGCCGTACTTAATGGTATACCCGTTGCTATTGAACTTGCGTAACTGTAGGGGAAACATGACAGATGAAATACTTTACACCGTTATTTGTTTTTATTGCTGGTTGGATACTCTTAATATTTAGTGATACTTTGGCGACAATTGATCTTGTTAATGGTTTGCTGCAATTACTCATGTTCACCTTGGTGGTATGTATACCTACATGGCGTACAGGCCGAATGTCCTAGGTTGATATAGGTTGGCCATGGGGCTCACACTCATTGGTATTATGACTTGGTGTTACAGTGACGGCGATTCAACCCGTGTCGCATTAGTCAGTATGGCTTATATTTTTGCTGGTAGCCGAATGAGGTTTGGGGCGTTAAAACTGTGGACATCAGGTCACCTGCAAAAAGAATTGCCACGTTATGAATACCAAAAACGTTGCTGGCAAAAAGCAGGTAAAACTAACGTGGCGTTAGCGCAGCAAATAGAGGCGATAATACAAGGTTTGGCCAATGCGTCGTATTTGGCATTACCTGCATTTATTATTGCAGCAATACAGGCGCGCAAATTTCTATATTTGAGATTATCGGTATTATTGTGTGGCTGGCTGCATTTGCGATGGAAACTATTGCCGATATACAAAAGTTAGCTTTTTTGAAAGCAATGAAATCGACAGGGATTAACAATCAAGTTTGTAATGTGGGCTTATGGCGATTTAGTCGTCATCCAAATTATTTTGCTGAATGGATGGTGTGGAATGGATTAGTCATTGCCGCTATTCCATCATGGCTAGCCTTATACCAACAAGAGACAGTGGTTGTTTGCGTATTATTAGGTGTAGGTTTACTGATCACCTCCAAAATAATGCACACCACCTTAGTTGTTTATACTGGCGCAGTGCCTTCTGAGTTCTATTCAGTGCAAAAACGCTCTGAATATAAGGCCTATCAGCAAACAACCAATATCTTTTCCCTGGACCGAATAAGACACGGTAAATAAAACGCTAACTAAAAATAGCACTACAACTAAAACTAACAATATAACTATCACCAATAGGTAAAAGCATGTTTAAAAGTACTGACAACTATATTGCGTCAAGTGATCTCACTATGGCTGTGAATGCCGCAATAGCATTAGAAAAACCGTTATTGATTAAGGGCGAGCCGGGTACCGGTAAAACTCAATTAGCGGAAGAGTTAGCTAAATCTTTAAATTGTAAGTTGTATCAGTGGCACATTAAGTCGACGACTAAAGCGCAGCAAGGATTGTACGAATACGATGCGGTGTCACGCCTTAGAGACAGTCAGTTAGGTGACGCACGTGTGCATGATATTTCAAACTATATCGTTAAAGGTAAGTTATGGCAGGCTTTTGAAGAAGAGCAAAGACCCATTCTGCTTATCGATGAAATTGATAAAGCTGACATCGAATTTCCCAACGATTTACTGCAAGAATTAGACAAGATGGAGTTTCATGTTTATGAAACTCAGCAAGTGATCAAAGCTAAACAGCGTCCGATTATCATCATTACCTCAAACAACGAAAAAGAACTGCCAGATGCCTTTTTAAGACGCTGCTTTTTCCATTACATTAAATTCCCCACCAAAGTCGAAATGGAAAAAATCATCGATGTGCATCATCCAGATGTTAAGCAAGAACTACTCAAGCAAAGCTTAGAAGTATTTTTTGACCTACGAGAAGTGAATGGCATTAAGAAAAAGCCGTCTACTTCTGAACTGATTGATTGGATCAAGCTATTAATATCAGATGATATTTCTCAAGCGAGTCTATTGGATAAAAATTCTGACGTTATTCCGTTATTTGGTGCGCTGCTTAAAAATGAACAAGATGTGTCATTGCTTGAAAAACTCGCTTTTATGAGTCGTAGAAACCGCTAATCGCTAAAGAAAGGTAGTGAAATCATGTTTATTGATTTTTTTCTTACGTTGAAAAAACATAACGTACCTTGCAGTTTGCGGGAGTTATTAGATCTTATTGCCTTATTAAAAAAAGGCGTGGTGTTTGCAAGCGTTGAAGATTTTTATAATTTGGCCAAAATCGTGATGGTAAAAGACGAAATTTACTATGACAAATATGACAACGCTTTTGCGGAATACTTTAAAGGCATAGAAAGCATTAATGTGTTTGATCAAATCTTGCCTGAAGATTGGTTACGTAAAGAATTTGAAAAGCATTTAAGTGATGAAGAAAAGCAACAGCTGAAAGCCTTAGGTGGCCTCGAACAGTTAATGAAGGCATTAAAAGAGCGACTTGAAGAACAGAAAAAACGCCATGCTGGTGGCAATAAATGGATCGGTACCGGTGGAACATCACCTTTTGGCGCTTATGGCTATAACCCTGAAGGCATAAGAGTGGGGCAAGAGGGTAACCGTAATAACAGCGCGATTAAAGTCTGGGATAAACGTGAGTTTAAAAACTTCGACCAAGACCGAGAGCTAGGTACCCGTAATATCAAGTTAGCATTAAAAAAATTACGTAAATTTGCCCGAACTGGTGCCAGTGAAAAGTTAGATATAAACACCACTATTCGCTCCACTGCTCAAAATGGTGGCTTGTTAGATGTACACATGGAGCCTGAGCGTCACAATGCGGTAAAAGTGCTAATGTTTTTTGATGTTGGCGGCTCAATGGATGATTACATTCAAACCTGTGAAGAACTTTTTTCAGCCGCCCATACTGAATTCAAACAATTAAAATTTTTCTATTTTCATAATTGTTTATACGACAAAGTATGGCAAGACAACAGCAGACGCTATCAACAAACAATTGACCTTGAAGAAGTCATCAGAACATACGGATCAGATTATAAAGTCATATTTGTCGGCGATGCGACAATGGGGCCTTATGAAATTGTCGCCCGCGGTGGCAGTGTTGAACACTGGAACGAGAAACCTGGCAGTGATTATATGAATCGGCTATTAGGCCACTTCAATAAAGTGACCTGGTTAAATCCACAACCCCAGCAGCATTGGTCTTATCATCAGTCGATATCGATAATTCAGCAGTTAATGGATAACAAAATGTACCCGCTAACGGTAGATGGTATTGGTAGGGCGATTAAGGAACTGAGTTAACTCGCGATATAAAATCGACAAACTACAGCTTCATATTGAGCTAAAATAATTCAAGGAAGAAATAAGTGGCTTTTGTGAGGTATCACAAAAACCGTATTTAAAATTATGATTATAAAAGAGATTAATATCACCCAAAAAGCCATTGAGCTGTTTTTAATCGCCATTGTTGTCAGTGTTTTTCTAAATGACATTATCATTAATGAACATACCTTAGCCGCTAACCATCTTTGGTATTTAGCCTTAGCGGTTATCATATTAAGCCTATATCGGCTAGATATCCGCCCCAACAAACAAAATAAAATTCACCATCAAGGTTTAAAAAAAACAGGTATTTATAGTCTACTGTTTATTGCAATTTACCTTTGTGGTCCACTCGCCACAGCAAGATATGGTCATGTTTTACTGACTACGCTAGGTAAATATGAGCATGTTAACCATGAGTTCATTGTTAAATATGTGAGTACAGCCTATAGCAGTCAATATTGTACTGGCGCTGTTTACATTAAAAGTTACCAATTATTCGGCAATGACCGTATATGCGGGGTACCTAAATCGCTTTGGTTTAGGTTAAAAAAAGGTGATACATTAACCGTTAAAGGTAGACAAACTAGCCTAGCGTTTGAATATCAGACCGTACAGTTAATCAACAACACTAGCGGAAGCTAACCGCTGTAACAACAAGGTTTTATGAATAAGGATTAGGTGTGAATAACATACAAAAAATAGCTGGCGTTGCTGCACTTTTTGAAGCTGTTATTTACATATCAGCTTTTATATTTTTTGGTGCGTATTGGGATTACCCAGTCAGTGCAGGTGATACACAAAAACTCAGTTATCTAATTCATCATCAATCAATTTTATCAATCGTTAATTTTGTTATGTATGTCGCTTTTGGGCTTTTTTTAGCCATATTAGTTATAGCGATCCATCAACGGATGAAAACCAAAGCGCCTCTTTTGTCACAAACGGCTACAGTCTTCGGTATTATTTGGGTTGGCCTTGTCATCGCAAGTGGCATGATTGCAAATGTTGGATTAGCAGCTGTTATCGATTTGTCAGCCCAAAATCCACAGCAAGCAATGACACTTTTAATGGTTATAAACACAATCGTTGAGGCTTTTGGAGGCGGCAACGAAATTGTCGGCGGCTTATGGGTTCTATTATTGAGTGTTGCAGGGTTAAAAGCGATTGAATTACCGAAATGGTTACACTATTTCGGACTATTAATTGGAACTGTCGGTGTTCTTACAATTTATCCTGCTGAAATCCTCACTGAAATATTTGGCTTAAGCCAAATAGTGTGGTTCTCTTGGCTAGGTATGGCAATGCTTGTAAACCTTAACAGCGAATAGGGCGTTCAAACGGCTGAATGACCATTGCAGTCACTAAGTAAATTACTATGGAGTTAACTTTAAAGATAAATATGCAAAAAGTTTCGCACCTTGTAGTAAATAAAAATAGGCCGCCAGAAGCTATGATTATTGTTAGTTTTACTTTATAAATATAGCTGCCTAATGTAGCTGCTATTAAGTAATAACATTATTAATACCATTAGCGTTGTTACCAGTCTTTGACTATGGCCTTAATCATATTGGCAGTATTTTGTGGTTGCTCTAGGGGGAACATATGACCACCATTGGGCATCATGGAAACTTCAATGTTGTTTAAGTTTGCAAAGCGAGTGAAATACTTAACCGGGAATACGTCAGTTTTTTCGCCATAAATAAGTGCAGCTGGGACCTTAAGTTGGTTTTTATATCTGGCTAAGTTACAAGGTAAATGTCTGAAAATATCGGCTTCAACTTCGGGGGTAAAGCTTAATTCTAAGCGTTTATTGCGCTGGGTTACACCATGGTCAACGTAATCTTTTAAACACCTTGGATCAAAGTTTTTAAATAAATTTTTCTGTGCGAAGTAACCAACTAAGTTAGTGTTTAGCGGCCAATGACGTTGACGGTTTTGTGCCCGGCCTGCAGGAGACCATTTATCAATAAGACGAGTCTTTTTAACAACTTTAAGCACATGACTGAAAGGACCTGTCACCACAGGCGGATCTAACATGATTACACCACGAAACAACTCTGGATGTTGGCATGCTGCAAGAAATGACAGAATGCCACCAAATGAATGACCAATACATATCACTTTTTCATCTTGCTGTTTTAAATAATCAAGCAACTCAGTAACCAAGTGCTGCCAATTAGTGTGTATAGGGTATTTATGATTATGCCCATATTGATCATGAGCAATGGTACTGAACTTTTCATTAAATTCACCGAGAAATGTTTTATAACTTCCTGCAGGAAATCCATTGGCGTGAACGAGGTTAATCAGTGGCTTGGTCATAGTTACTTCATACCATGTTTGATTACTTTTGGTTTAAAATCTTTTTATAAAATCTTGTTATAAAAGCTTTTATAAAAAGGCTATTGTCGATTTAAACACTGTTTGGTTAATTCAATCGAGCAATAGCCCTACAGCGAGTTAGAATATTTTTGAATTATCAATTGGTGTTAGCTCTTGAAACTCTGGTGCTCGTTTTTGCGCTTTGGCAGTAAAAGTTTCCATCATGTCATTTTGCGGTTGGAACATACCACTTTGCCAAGCTGCCATATAATTTAAGCTGTCTGCTACAGAATGATCGCGGCCATAATTTATCATCTCTTTACAGCCTGCTACCGCCAATGGTGAGCGAGCAGCAATTTCAGCTGCTATTGCCATTACGCCTGTTAACATGCTTTGTTGATCTTCAAATACCTGATTAACCAGACCTGCATCTTTGGCTTCATTGGCTGGCATTCTGCGACCGGTATAGGCTAATTCTTTAACTAAACCCATTGAGATTAATTTAGGTAAACGCTGTAATGTGCCTAAGTCAGCGGTCATGCCTAATTTAGTTTCTTCAATACTGAAAAAAGCATCACTGGTACAATAACGACAATCAGCAGCGCTGACCATATCAACCGCGCCACCAATACAACCACCTTGAACGGCCATTAATACTGGCATTCTGGCACTTTCTAATACGTTGAAGCACTCTTGTAGCCTTAATACTAAGCGGCGTAATTGCTCATGTTTACGGCCTAATTCAATATTCTTATCATTATTACTTTGGGTAAAAACGGCTAGATCCATTCCTGCACAGAAATGTTTACCTGTTGATGAAATAACAATGACACGAGCAGCAGCTTGATCATTTATCTGTTGAATCACTTTTGGGAATTCATCCCAAAAATCAATATTCATTGAATTAAATTCATCAGGACGATTAAGCTTGATATGAGCAATTTTAGCGTTAACTTCTACAGTCAAACTGTTAAACTTTTCATTGTTATTCATCGTATTAACCTTATAAAATTAACGTGCTTTGGGCATCGATTTCTATCGCGCTATCTAACGCGGCAAGGATTGCGTGACGTTCTTTTAGTTTGGTGCCGTGATGTGATTTCATATCAAGAGATTGCATATGCTTAGCCACTGCACAGGCAGTGGCCATCAGGTGCTCAGGTTCAACAACTTGATCAAGAAAACCTGCTGAAACCGCTGTTTGTGGGGCAAACAGTTCAGCGACTATAACTGAACGAGTAAGATAATTACGTGGGATACGATTTCGCGCAAGCTCAATACCGGCATTGTGCATTGTCATGCCTATAGCGACTTCATTTAAACCAATTTTAAAATCACCCGCACAGCCAATACGGTAGTCACAACTGAGTAATAAAAATGCCCCTTTGGCAATAGCATGACCGGTACATGCCCCAATAATAGGGGTCGGGAACGCCAGCATTCTGCGGGCTAACTTAGAGCCTGCGGTTACCAGTGCTATTGCAGCCTCTGAACTAGACTTCATGGTTTTAAGATCAAAGCCACCTGAAAATATTCCGGCTTGGCCTGTTAAAATAACTACGGCTTGTTGCTGCTCAGCAGCATCTAAAGCGACATTAATTTCTGTAATTATCTCTGGCGAGATAGCATTAACTTTGCCATTGTTTAGCGTAATTACATGTATATTGTTGTCGATTTTGACCTTGATAAGTTCCATTTGCTACCTTTTTAGTTTTAGTTGTCTGTTTTTATTGTCAATCGTTGGTTGTAATATTGTTGCTGTTAATTACTTTATACAGTATTTACTCTAATAAAAAGTCCTATCCGTGTTTTAACACTAATTGATAGGCCGCTCTTTGTTGAACTTTGCAGAGGTAAGCTTTGATATTGTCTTGTCCCTTGAGTAATTTTAAACTCATGGCTATCTCTAACATTATGGTCATCATGATATCGGCGGCGCTAAAGTCATTGCCAGCAAAGTAACTGTGGCTTGCTAAATATTGGTCAATATAAGCAAAGTCGATTGCTAATTCTTTGGCAATATAACCATCTAGTGGGTAACTACCGGCACGGGGTTCCATTTGCAGTAATAAAGTCGTGATAACGGGTAAAGCCAGTGAGCCTTCGGCAAAATGTAACCATTCAAGGTATTGATAATATTGGCTGCTATTTGTGTCTGGTCTTAAATGCGTTGAATAATCTTGGTTTAAGATATATTCCATAATGGCACCAGACTCACATATGGTTATGTCATCATCAACCATGATGGGGGATTTACCCAGAGGGTGTATGGCATATAACGCCTTCGGTGAGAGGTTAGTGTTTGGATCACGCTGATGTATGACTAACTCATAGGGTAACTTCATCTCTTCAAGTAACCATAAAACGCGTTTAGATCTTGATTTAACTAAATGGTGAACTGTAATCATATGAGTATCTTCCGTGTTGTTAATTTTTTAAAGGGCTTCATTTCGCGATATCTAACTGCACTTTCGGTTTATCGGCGCGATTAAACTTTGAATTAAATATTCTGACGAGTACACCTGCAGTAAATAGCATGGTTAACGTATAAATAGCAGGTGTAAATGACATTTTATAATTGGCCAATAAGGTCAGCGCCATGAACATGGATAAAGTACTATTTTGTAAACCTACTTCGATGGTAATTGAAGTGCGCTGAGCAAGGTTTAAACCAAGCCACTTACTTGAATAGTAGCCCAGCGCCATGGTTGAAATATTGAGCAATATTGAAACTGGCCCTGCAGCGATAAGGGCTGATACCACAATGTCTTTTTGAATGTATGTCAAAAAGATAATTAATAAGGTTAAAAATAAAATACCAAATTTAGACACATGAACTTGTGTACTGTCAGCTAATTTGGGGGCAAATCGCTTTATTAACATCCCGATGCCAATAGGCAATATTGTCAGCTTCATTAAACTTATCATGGTGGTAATAATCGGTAATGAGAACTCAGTACCTTTACCCATAAAATGCTCAAGCGATAAGTTAAGTATCACTGGAATGGTAAATACCGTTATGATGCTGGCTATTGCTGTCATCGAAACTGACAGCGCGACATCTCCTTTGGCTAAATGGGTAAACATATTCGAAGTCGTACCACCTGGACATAGTACTAACAGCATGACGCCTACGGCATATTCTGGTTCTAAAGGCATGACACTTGCCAATACAAACCCTATAAGCGGCAAAAGTATGAGTTGATTAACCAAACCGATAGATACAGCTTTAGGGTACTTTACCACTCGCTTAAAATCTTTAGGAATAAGAGAAAGCCCCATTCCCATCATGATTAAAAATATACAAATTGGAATCACTTTTGTGTTTACAAATTTGACTAATTCAATACTTTCCATACGAACCTCAGGTTTAACAGATCTTGCTGCTGGCCAATTTAAATGAATTGATATTATTAATTACCAAGAAACAATTTGACCCACAGATGCATCGGCTTTACCTGCTAATACTTGTTGGTAAATGGCATCTAATTCAGTAACGTTATGAGTTGTGTTGATGGTTATGTTCACACGGCAAAACTCAATGTAACGCAGTAATGCTAAATTCATCTGGTTCATCATTTCGGTGGCACCATATTCTGCAGCACGTTTTTTAAGCTGGTTTGGTGCAAAAAAGAACTCTGGTTTTGCGCCCGGCAAGCTAGCAACGTTAAAACCATCCGAGATATCAATATCTTGGTGATGAGTTGCCCCTATTCGACACGAATAACGCAGTGAGTCTGCAAAGTGGTAATGTATTGCTGAAAGTGTTGATTGACCGCCAGCCATATCAACTAAAATTGATGTGACACCGCTGTCGAGTGATGCTATTTGTTGGTAGCTGACAACTTGATCATAACAAGCTAATGACTCAACAAATTTACGATTAGATTCAGAGGTGATACCAATAGCAGGGCGTTCGCCTCTGTCTTTAATTGAGAAGGCCAGGGCAATGCTGGTTTTACTTGATGCACTGGTGATGAGGTATTGAGCTGCGTCAAAGTAATTATTATCAAACATAAAGTCATCAACTAACCATGAAGTGGTAAATAAACCTCGAAGTAAAATATCAAATTCTTCGTTATTTATCTGATAATAAGGATTAGTATTAACCCGATCAAAGCGACTGTAAACAGGTGAAAGACCTTCTCGGCATGGATTTATATCAGAAAATCCCGTTGTAGCGATATTGCCAGCAATAACGGTTAAATGAGTCGCCATTGGCATAAATCCCCAAAGCCTTTCTCCCACTTTAATATGTTGGCAATTTGAAGCAATAACATCTGCATAGCCCATTACTGGGAGTCGCCCCCATTGGGCTTGCTCAGTGCTATTTGCCGTTGGGAAAAATCGCCAATAACCTAAAGCATCTCCGGTGACGCCGTAACTAATGTTGTTTGCTGTAAGAGCAAATTTATCTACTTTCAGCAGTAATTCATTTTCAGCTAAAGGCTGTTCAATATTAAGTGGTACTACTCGGGTTTGGATTAAATTTGATTTTGAAACTTCAAAAACAAATGCATTGTGGGTTAACGTTTGTGATTGGGTCATAACAAGCCTTTATTTTTGTGATTATGTATTAATAAAATGATTAATGACGTGGTTTATCTCTGCAGGTCTTTCGTGTTGTAACCAGTGACTGCAATTTTTGAAACGCACTATGGTGCAATCCGGAACGTATTGGTTAATATCGGTAAGATTCTCATTAACAAAGGCTTGGTCTCGTTCACCCCATAAAATAAGCGTTGGAAGGTTAATACGTATATTGGGTATTTTTATTGTCGCGGTGTCTTTAATTGGACTCAATTGACCCGAGTCTTCACTTTTTGACGAGCAGTTATTTTGTTGTTTTAGCGCTGAATGATTAGTGTTTTCTTTTGCCGTTAATTGCGGCATTGCACGGTAATATTGCAGCATGCCATTAATGCCGCCTTGTTGACTCCAAACCTGACGGTACTCAGCTTTGGTTTTATTACTAAATGTACTTTTATAAGCACTTACCATGATGTTCTCAGCTAGGTATTGATAATTATTTTGCTGTAATAAATGCTCTGCATTTTGACTAATTAAGTCATGAATATAGGTACTCTTTTGGCGTTGTAGTGGGTTGTTAACCATTTCTCGGGTGAAGGTACTTGGATGCGCGGCATTCAAAATAATCAGTTTACATATTAGTTGTGGATGAAAGGCTGCAAGGGGCCAAGCGATGGCGCCGCCCCAATCATGGGCAACTAAAATCACTGCGCTATTTGGGCTAATGTGTTTAATAAACTTTGAAAAGAAAGCGATTAAATTGGGGACAGAGTAAAAATCAACTTCAGTAGGTTTATCACTTAAGTTGTACCCAGGTAAATCAGGCGCTATAACCCGATAATTTTCAGCGAAATAACTTAATTGCTTACGCCAAACGCCCCAATATTCAGGAAAACCATGAAGGAAAATGATCGTTGGCTTTGCTTCTGTGCCTGATACAAGATTCGATTCAACATAGTGAATGTTGGTCTGATCTATTAACGCAAACTTATGCTCCAACTGCATGTTGATTCTCTTTTAATGTCATATATAAAAAGGCATTTATTCGAAAAAACTGACTGCATTATCGATTAACTCTCTGTCTGTTCTGGTTTTATTTACAGGATTAGTGTCATCAGCAAAGCCAAAAGACATGCCAAATAAGATGCCGCGTTCCTCAGGTAGGTTTAATGCTTCTCGCACAGGATCAGGAAATTGACCTAAGGCACCTTGCATACAATTTGATATGCCATGCTGAGCAAGAACTAATGAAAGTGTTTGCGCGTAAATACCTAAATCTACTGCACCCATAATGTCTAAATATTTATCCATGGTAAAAAATACCGCATGGGGAGCATCAAAGAATTGCCAGTTACGCAGCATTGCCATTTGACGCGCTTTCTTATCTTCTCTGGCTATGCCTAATTCGGTGTAAAGCGCATTTGCTGATCCAAACTGACGCTCGCGGTGTACGCCACTGTATTGTGCCGTCCAGTTAAAGTCTGGGTTTGGCTTGGCGCCGCTCATTAATAATTCCATGAATTGATGTTGTAATTTGTGTTTTGTTTTTCCCGACACCACACAGGCTTGCCAAGGTTGAACATTACAATTGGAAGGGGATAATTGCACCGTTTCAAAAATGTGTTTTAAGGTTTCTTGTGGTACAGGCTTATTCAAAAACGCACGTGCTGAATAGCGTTGTTTTAAAATCGTTTCAATAGGCATTTGCTTACTCTTTACTTAGTATAAAAATGTAGAGTGTTATTAATTGCGTTAAAGGTTAAAGCCAACAGCGACAATGTAAGTCATTGTCACTATTGGCTTTCTCTTAACTAAAACTCATAGGAAATGTTAGCACCGAAAGTACGAGGTTGATTTGGGTAGCCATTAAAACTACCTGCTTGAATCGGAGGCGGGAATGCTGACAATAAGTATTCGTCGTTGGTTAAATTACGTACCCAAAGCTGTAGATTGATACCATTGCCAAAGGCTAATCCGGTGCTGGCATTAACGGTATTAACTTCGCGAGTTAATGAATCAGGCACGTTTTCAGCTAATTTAGTGTCACTTTCATATAAGTAATCAACTCTAGCGTAGCCATATATGTCCTCACCGATTTCATAATTATAAGCAAGTCCTGCTGTCAGGCTTAAATCAGAGATACCAGCTGGTTTTTCACCGGATAAATCCACAGGCCCGTCTAGACCTGATGCGCCAACAAAGGAATCATAAACAGGGTCAAGGTAAGTCCCAGCAAAGGTGATTGACCAATCACTGTTTAAATTATATTTGGAGTCAAATTCAATCCCTTGAGTACTTTGCTTACCTGCATTAGCTAGCACAAATCCAGTACCGATAAAGATAGATGATTGAAATCCTTCAATAGTTTGATCAAAAAATGTGGCATTAAAAGCGCCATTTTCAAAACGTGTTTTAATACCAAGCTCGTAAACGGTAGCTTCTTCAGGAGAGGCATAACGTCCGCCATAAGCTTGGTTAGGTTGCGAAATACCGGCAGTTTCTAATGCCTCTTGATCTGATGCAAAAGGGCTACTATAACGGGACAAATTCCATGACGTCGCTTTAAAGCCTGTTGCAGCTGTGGCAAATATATTGACGTTATTGTTGATTTCGTAGGCTAGGCGAAATGACCAGGTGGTTTTGCTGTCATCTGTTTTATGGTTTTCTACCACGTTAGGTAATTCCATCATTGGCGGTAAAAATTGTAAGCCTTTCAATACTGGAACTGCAGGAGCTAGTTGGGGGATCGAACCAATGGGCACACCAAACAAGGTAAGATCATTATCTAAATCAATTGCAGAAAATACATCAGTATTAGTTTGTTCTATGGTGATGTCTTTTTGGTCATTAATATAACTGACACCAAAAATAGCCGTTAGCTGTTCAGTGATATGGTAATCAAAGCTTGCGAACAGAGAATAGGCATCATTTTTTTGTTCAAACTCTGAGTTAACGGCTGAGGTGTTTGAAAAAAATGTTCCTGGTTCAAGACCATATACTCCTTCAACACCTGCTAATAACCCTGGGGCACCGCCTGCAGCGGTTAATACATCAAAGTAGTTTCGAATATCATTACCGTAATATAAAGTATCGCCAGTAATAACTTCTTCATGGAACAGATAGGCACCGACCATCCATTCAAAGTCTCGCTCGCCTGTTGAAGTTAAGCGCAACTCTTGAGTGACAGTTTCTATTTCTGTGTGACCACCTTCAGTGAGAATATCTAAAGACGTGTAATCAACATCATTCTTAAATCCTGAATCATTACTGCGATAAGCACTGATTGACGTTAATGCAAAACCATCAAAATCAACGTCAATTTGTAGTGAGGCACCGCCATCTTCGACATTATTGTCAGGGTTTGAATTAAGTGCAGATTGATAAGAAAATGAATCATTTTCGTCGATAACAATGCCACCTAATGCGCGAACGGCAGCAGTAGTAGGACCATTAATTGAATCTTCAACAGCGCAGCAGGCCTCTTGAATTTCGCTATAGTCGGCTATTAAGCGAAATTTAACATCTTCAGTGGGTTCATATAAAGCTTGCCCTCGAATGTTCCAACGGTCGCGGTCATTAACATCTGACAGACCAACAATACTTTCAGCATAACCATCGCGAGCGTTATAACCGCCCGATAAACTCACGGCAAACGTATCAGAGAGCCCATTAGTTATATAGCCTTTAACTATTTGCTGATTGTAATTGCCATAGCCTAATTCAACCATGCCTTCTAAATCATATGAAGGTTCCATGGTAGTTACGCTGATCACACCAGCAGATGCATTTTTACCAAATAAGGTACTTTGGGGGCCACTGAGCACTTCTATTTGTTGAACTCGCGGTAAGTCACCTATTTGCGCCGCTGCGCGGGAGCGGTAGACACCATCAATGAACACACCAACCGATGGCTCAATCCCGGTATTATTGGTGCCATTACCAAATCCACGAATTGAGAAGTTAGTATTGGTAGAGCGCTGTAATGGCGTAACCCGTAAAGTGGGCACCAATGTTTGTAGATCGTTCATATCAAGCGTATTTGACTGTTTAATTGCAGCGCCGTCCACTACGGTTACCGCCACTGGTGACTCTTGCAGGCTTTTAACACGTTTAGAGGCTGTGACATAGATGACTTCGATATCATCTTTTTCTTCTGAGTTGGTGTTTACTTCTTCAGCAATAGCCGATGAATTAAGTACCCCACAAACTGCTAATGCTGTTAAAGAGTGCTTAAAGATTTGTAATTTTTTTACATTCATATTTATCCCCAATAATGACTAATAGTTATTAAGTAACCTTGTCAACAAACTGATTTACTTAAGTTATTTGTGGCACTTAAGTGCTCTATTAATAACCTGTAAACATCTAGTTTTTATTTGCGTTATTCAATAACTGCAAGGGAATAAATTAGAAGCTAACCTAAGCTTCTGAATATAACTAACTACCACTTTTATGAACGTTTAAACGCCAAATCATGCTATGTGGAGTTTCTGTATTTATCCAATCAATTGTTTTAATAGATAACTATTCATGTAAGGAATACAGGCAGGGCTCAGTCTATGTATATGTATATGGTATGGAAATTACATCGAGCAACAAATACCCACTGACCCGATTAACTAAATAGCATAAATCAATACCATATTATTTTTACTAATAGATCGTCATAAGTATTATGCATTTGGATAATAGCTTTAGTTAACTTAGCATCGAATATTCGGAAATGTTATTTGTGTGAATTATCATCCAAATAGTCAGTTACCACCTTAAATAAAATAATTATTTGGAGAATGACAATGCCTGACTACAAAGCGCCCATACGCGATTTTAAATTTGTGATGCAAGAGTTACTTGGCTGTGAAAGCCATTACCAAGGTCTTGGTTATGAAGATGCAAGTATAGATATGATTGATGCCATCATTGCTGAGGCGGCTAAATTAACTGAACAAGTCGTGGCACCATTAAACCAAATTGGCGACCAACAAGGTTGTACTTGGACTGACGGAAACGTCACAACTCCTGATGGCTTTAAAGATGCCTATAAACAGTATGTAGAAGGTGGATGGCCAACGTTATCGCAATCACCTGAGTATGGTGGGCAAGGCTTACCGCATTCATTAAATATGAACATTGCCGAGATGTTTTCTAGTGCGAATCATAGTTTTGCCATGTATCCAGGCTTAAGTCATGGCGCTTTGGCAACGATTGAAGCCCACGGCAGTGAAACCCAAAAGCAGCAGTTTATGCCAAAACTTGTTGAAGGAACATGGACTGGCACCATGTGTTTAACTGAACCACATTGCGGCACTGATTTAGGCATGTTGCGCACCAAAGCTGAGCTTAACGAAGATGGCACCTATTCGTTGTCAGGGACAAAAATCTTTATCTCTGCAGGTGAACATGATTTATCAGATAATATTGTTCATATTGTTATTGCGCGTATACCTGGCGCACCAGAAGGTAATAAGGGCATTTCGTTATTTATCGTGCCTAAGTTTAATGTAAACGAAGATGGCAGTATTTCAGATCGTAATGGCGTGAGCTGCGGTTCTATCGAACATAAAATGGGTATCAATGGTAATGCCACCTGCGTGATTAATTTCGATGCTGCTACTGGCCACTTAATTGGCGAACCAAACCGTGGACTTAAGTGCATGTTTACCTTTATGAATGCAGCCAGAATAGGTGTTGCAAGCGAAGGGGTTGCTGCTGCAGAAGCTTCATTTCAAGGTGCTTTAGCCTATGCCAAAGACCGTCTACAAATGCGATCAATTAGCGGAGTGAAAAATCCACAAGGACCAGCTGATCCTATTATTGTGCATCCAGATGTACGAAGAATGCTATTAACTCAAAAATCAATTGCTGAAGGTGGTCGCGCTTTATTATCTTATTTAGCCCAACTAGTTGATATTGTCCATGCAGAAAAAAATGAAGCAGTAAAAGCTGAAACTGAAACTAAATTGGCTTTATTAACCCCAATTGCAAAAGCATTTTTGTCTGAACTTGGTTTTGAAGCGACCAGTCATGGAGTACAAATATTTGGTGGTCATGGATTTATAAAAGAGTGGGGCATGGAGCAACTCATGCGAGACACTAAAATTAGCTGTTTATATGAAGGTACAACCGGTATTCAAGCACTGGATTTATTGGCGCGAAAAATAATAGGTACCCAAGGTGAAATATCAAAACCATTTTCAAAAGATGTGACGCTATTTTGCCAACAAAATATGGACGATCAAGCTATGGCTGAGTTTATCCAACCCATCATGGCATACGCTAAAGAGTGGCATGAACTTACTGTTACTATTGGTGCTAAAGCAACAAAGAACCCTGATGAAATAGGCGGGGCTTCAGTAGATTACTTGATGTTTGCTGGCTACGTTACATTAGCCTTTTTCTGGGCAAGAATGGCAAAAGTGGCTCAAGAAAAGTTAAAGACTGATACATCTGAAAAAGCATTTTACCAAGCGAAAATAAAAACCGCACAGTTCTTTATCCAGCGTATGTTGCCAAGAGCTAAAGGTCATGCCGCCTGTATTCAGAACGGTGTAGATTCGATGATGGCATTAGATAGCAAAGATTTTGTTTTCTAAACTTTGAGACCTTATTCATATAACCCGCAAAGTAGGTTTTGCGGGTTATGTGTTTTACAAGGCTAATCAGCCATTTCCCAATGAGCATCCTCAAAACTAAGTTGCTGCAATAAAGCAATTAAACTGCTTAGTACTGGCCCTGATTGATGTTGCCGAGAAACTAAGCAACCAACAGGCGTTATCCAGCCTTTGTATTCATGTGCTACTGGTAAACAAACAATATCATCTGATTGAATTTGTTTAACTAATAATGCTGGCACATTTGCCCAACCAACGCCTTGCTGCACTAGTTCAATTAATGTTTGGTGTGTATTGGCATACCAAAGCATTGAGCTAATACCATAACTAAACCACAGTTCATTTTGTTTAAAACTACGATGCACACATTGACGATAGCGCTTTAAATCGGCTCCTTGAACAATATCAAGATTAGCCAAGTGGTGATCTTTTGATGAAATGGTAAAAAACCTCGCTTGACCCAACAGGAAAAAATCCATATCAACTTTTAGTTCACCATCAGCATATATGATACCTAGTTGCACTTTCCCTATTCGAATCCATTCTTCTATATCAAATGAAGAGGCAGTGATAATTTCGACATTTGTAATAGGGAATTTGTCGGCCAATGAGGCTAAAACGGATAACAGTTTACGGTCAACAAGACTTTCATCTATCGCTATCACTAACTCGTGTTCATCCTTGTTCGTCAAGGACTCCACTTTTTGATCAAAATACTGCTGTTGATGCAATATTGATTGGGCTACAGGTAGTAAAGCTGCACCGTTTGCCGTTAATACAGGGATGTTTTTTTCACGGTTAAACAACTCTTGGTTAACCGATATTTCCAGGTTAGCAATAGCCTGACTTACGCCAGATTGTGCTCTTTTTAATTTTCGCGCGGCCGCGGAAAAGGAACCCGTTTCACACACAGTTACAAAGACTTTTAATTGCTCAAAACTATACATAATCTGACCACGAATAAATTAATTACCACAAGGTATCACGAAAGCTGATGGCTGTTAACTTTGTTTAGCGGTTTTAAAAGTCATAATAGCGACTTGTTTTATTCAGTAATGCTTGTTGGAGCGATAGTTATGGGTACATTAGAAAGGGTTTTTCACTCGGTTTTGTTTGAAGTTTTAGCAGTATCAATGTCAATTGCAGGATTGGCTTTATTTACAGATCATGAGGTTAGTTCATTATCAGGAACTATGATAACAATCGCTTCAATTGCCATGGTTTGGAACTATATTTTTAATATGGCATTTGACCGAATAGTTAAGGGTGAAAAAGAAAAAAGAACCTTTTCAACACGTATTATTCATGTTGGTTTGTTTGAAGCTGGGTTATTATTCTTCACGATTCCAGTGATGGCTTATATCCTCAAGATCAGCTTATGGGATGCTTTTATTCTTGATTTAGGGGTTACCATTTTTATTACCATTTATGCATTTGTTTTCAACTTAAGTTACGATCATTTGAGAGCATTTTACTTAAAAAATAAAGCAGCTAAAAAGGCATCGTTAGCTCATTCTATATCTTCATAAAGTATGAAATTTAGTTAAATAATTATGCTTAAATTACTGTTTAACTGCCATAAGACGGTAAAAAAGCAGATACCCTAATCAGTATCTGCTTTTACTTATCTACAAAATAATCTACTTAAATATTACTGTCTTTGAGGTGTAATTAAGTACTTTTCACCAGTCACTTGCTTAGCATAACCAGCTATCGATTTTAAATTCAAAACCTCAGCTAATGTCACTTCATGTGTGTAGTGACTTGCAAATGTTGTAGTAATTTCATCAGCGACACGTTTACGCATAGCGACGACAGTTTCTGTGCCGAGTTTACCCAGTGCATTAAATAATAAAAATCCATTAACACCCCAAGCAAAACCGAAGTTACGGTTAAGCGTAATAGGTCCACGGTTTAATGCGCCATAAATGTAAATATTTTTAAGTTTATTGAAATTTATAGCTGTTTCAGCAAACGTTCCAATTGAATCTGTATAGTGGTTAAGAATCTCAAATGAAGTTACATAGGACGAATACTTAATGATAAAATCTGCCTAAGCATGTAACCAATATCAGTCGTTCATTACATCAAACAATAAAAATCGGATAATACCTCTCGTATTTTTTCAATTTCATAAGGTTTCCCTAAATGACCATTCATGCCTATTTTTTTATAATATTCAATGTCACCTTCTGTGATATTTGCTGTTAAGGCAATAATATTTAAATCATCTGCACTATAGCTTTTACGTAGTTCTATAGTAGCTTCTTTACCATCCATTATTGGCATTTGAATGTCCATTAATACAACACGATAATTTTTCTTCATTATCAATTCGATTGCCGAGCGACCGTTTTCTGCTAAATCAACATGAAAGCCCAATTTTGTTAATAGTTTTTTGGCTATCAACTGATTTATTTTATTATCTTCAACTAGTAAAATACTATTTTTACCTTTAACAAGCTGATTACTTTCACTTTTGTAAGCTTCTGAATTTTCCTTTAAAAACGATAGAGGGGTATCAATGTTACTATTAAGATTAATTGTTTTACTTAATGACAAAAAGGTTAACGGTTTAGCTAAATATAAAATTGTGCTCTCTACTGGTGCATGTTTTTCGATGTATGCTTGACTATAGGCACTGCATATAACTAATGTTTCCGGACAACAATTTTTAGTCTTTATTTCATTAATAAAATCTAATCCAGTTTCGCCATCTAAACTCCAATCAACCAAAGCTATATCGAATCTATTTTGCTGGCAAAGATTAATTGCTTCTTTTACGCTACTTGAAACTTTAACAGTTGAGCCAATAGCTTCTGCCATTTTTTGTATCACATTTTGTGTAACTTTATTATTTTCAAGCAATAATAAATGTTTACTATTCCGCTGTATTAGGTTTAAATTTCCTTTATTTTCATCGACTAATCCTAACGGTAAGGTTATGCGAAATGTTGAGCCATGTGCTAGTTTACTCAAGACATTTATTTCACCATCCATTAAATCGACAAGTAATTTACTAATTGCAAGACCTAATCCTGAACCGCCATATTTTCTCGTAGTCGATTGATCTGCTTGTGAGAATCGTTCGAATAGTTTTGACTGTTGTTCATCTGATAAACCTATTCCAGTATCTTTTATTTCATAAATAATTGTTTGTGACTGCTCATTATCATTCCCCAATGAAGCCTTGAAAATAACATGACCTTCCTCAGTAAATTTTATTGCATTTGATAGCAAGTTTAATAAAATCTGATTCACTCTGACTGGGTCACCCATTATTTCTAATGGTATATCCGGCGATATATCAAAAATCAACTCGATACCTTTGTCTTCCGCTACCATGCCAAGCATCATGATAAGATTATCGATTAATTTATTATGCTCCCAAGGTATATTTTCAATTGTTAACTTACCAGATTCAATTTTAGAAAAGTCTAAAATGTCATTAATTATTACTAACAATGAATCTGCTGAGAACTTAACTTTCTCAAGGTAATTACGTTGTTCTTGATTTAACTCAGTTTGTAATGTCAATTCAACTAAACCGATAACGCCAGTCATTGGCGTTCTAATTTCATGTGACATATTAGCTAAAAATTGTGTTTTGACTTCTACAGCTTTGCGATGTAATTCAGATGTTTCTTCTAAAGCGTATTGATGACGTTTAATAATTATTATAAAGAGGAACAGTAAAGGAAATAAAGAACAAAAAAAGGTAACAATCTGATTGAATTGTATATTTTCAATATCTTTATTTAGTAGGTCTAACTCTTCTATAATCGAGTCAACTACCCTCATATCAATAAGCCTTTGCCGATAATGAGCGGTTAATTCGTAGTTTTCTAATATGAATACACTGTGCAACTTAACTAACTTTAAATATTGATAATTTTCAACTTGGCCATCCTCTGTAATATCTAATAATTTTCTAAGTGAGGATTCATCTTTTTTATTTGGTAAAGTCAATAACGAAAATATTTGTAAACGTATAGCATTTATAATTTGTATAATATTTTTATCATCTACGTTAGGTTTTTGAGCTATTAATCTTAGAGAAGTCTTCATCGTACTGGCTAACTGTATGTAATGTAATGAGTTTTCTTTATACTCGTTTAGTAAGCCATCAAATTTATTATTAAGCCTCACCTTTAATAGTATAGATTCAATTTCAAATTGTATTTGAGCTAGTTTATCATAGTGCTGCTGGTCACTAAAATTTGCATTTAGTAGCTGTACTTTATGCTGAGGTATTAACAGTTCAAGTTGTTGTAAAGGTTTTACTTTTATTTCTTTTTCTTTGTTTTCTTGAATAGAAATAACCCATAAAGTAGAAAACATTGTAAATAAAAACAAGCATGTAATCTCAGGAATATATTTTAAATTAATCATCATAATTTACCTCTATTACTTGAGAGGTAAATGCATGTAATAGTGCCACTATATCGTCAAGCTCTGAATCAGTTAACTGCCTGCCCAACTGAGAGCTAGCCATAATTCGAACTGCTTCTGTTAAGCTTTCAACTGCACCATTATGAAAGTATGGCCCAGTTTCAGTAATATTCCGGAGGCTAGGTACTTTAAAGACATACTTATCTTTATCAAGACCCGTGACTTCAAATTTACCTAAATCTAATGTTAATTTTTTGGGTATTGTATTTATTCTTCCTAATTTCTGAAAAATATTACCGCCTATATTTCTTCCTTGATGGCAAGTACTACAGCCATAATTGATAAAGTAATTTAAACCTCTCTTTTGTTGATCTGTTAAGGCAGTTTTATCTCCTAATAAATACCTATCAATTGGAGCATTCGGTGTAATTAAAGATTCTTCAAAAGTAGTAATTGCTTTGATAATATTTTCAGATGTTATGCCCTCATAGCTTAAGTCTTGAAATGTTTCGCTAAAATAACTATCTTGTTTAAGCTTTTTAATTATCTCAGGCCAAGTAGAACCCATTTCAACCGGGTTATGAATTGGACCTTCGATTTGCTCTCTAAGTGAGGCGGCTCTACCATCCCAAAATTGTCTAAAATTAAATACGGAATTAAGTACGGTGGGGGAGTTACGTACACCTTGCCCATTATTTACTCCAATTGATACAGGAAAACTGTCGTCACCTCCAAAGTCCAATAAGTGGCATGATGAGCAAGAGATTGTATTATTTTTAGATAACAAAGGACTATGAAATAGCGCTTTACCGAGGATTAACCACTGTTTATCAATTTCTAGTCTGCGTGGAATTGGCTGAATAGGGCTATCAACTTTCTCAAAATAGTAGTGAGTTTTTGTATGTGACTTTTCTGCTTTTTTTCCTATCGTTGCCATGTACACAGTTGCAGGAACTACTGAGCAAATCAGAATGCCAGAAATTATCAATATATAATATTTTTTGTACATAACGAGTGTCTTAATCCCTTAAGTATTTAGCTAGAACAAAAAGCTATCACTAACGTTATTATATAATAGTTCAATATTTGAAATATTGTTTGTATACATATCAAAAAAGGTAAATTAATTACTCCAATTCTCATAAATTCTATTACCTATGAGTCCGAAGTGGCACTATACATTTAGCCATAGATATGAGGTTATCAGCCTTTATCTTTTGCTTTTTTTAGTTAAGTCGCTCACTCTATTTTGTACAAAAGGGGTTAGGGGACTTAACAGTTATTGTTTGATTCATTCCACGAAAAGCTAGCTTCTAATATTGTCAATTTCAGTTTGCTTTGACCCAACAGTACGATTGTTTATCTAAATAATAAAAAACCTATAACAAATAGAAATAAAACCAATTAATTACTTTGTACAATATATGATTAGAGATGAGCTTTGATACTGTTATTTAAGGTAATCAAAATCCCAATAGAATTACAGATGGTTAAACGAATGCTGTAATAACTTTAAAAATAAACTAACGAGTATCTTTGTCGCGCTATATAATTTTTATGTACCAGGGAAATGACTCCTGAGAGTCTGTGAGGCTATGTGTTTTGGCAATTTACGCACCTCTGTTTAAATTATACAGGCCAAGTCCTTAGTAAAAGTCGCAGATTTCACGTAGCGTCGCCTAATTATTAAGCATTTTCTTATTCGAGTTAGCTTGTTTAATAATTGTCTTTTTATCTAAATACTAAACTGTTATTTATTATCTATAAATTTCATACACTTAATGTTAACTATAATTAATAGGTAATGATATTCAGTTTATAAAGAACACTAGAAAACATGCTTCATTAACTTTAGTGTCAGTTTTTGTGTAGTAAATCAATACATGTATGCGGAGTTAACAGCTTACTATATGTTTTCAGTTCGATCTGTAGTTATCTTGCTGAGGGCATAGTTATTGGTACAAGGGCAAATAAAAATCTCATTGCGCAGTAAAATCTCGATCTAAGTGGCAGGGCTTGTGTGGTTTTTCATACTAAATGACTTTGGCGTATACTGTAAATCAAAGACTTAGAAAAATTTATGTCATTAAGAATAGCTAAATTCTCAAAATTTCTGACTTTAAGCTCTTTTGTATCAAACATTTTGACTTTAAACGCATTACAGATAGCAATGTAATGCACTGAAATAAAGTGGAAAGTTGGCTTTTTTATTTTTTAATAGTATATAAATTTATAGATATAAAGTAAATGAGGTCGAAGTTTGTTAGCTAGATTTTCCTGCCACAGATTAAAGTCGTCTTGACTAGCAAGTGAAGGTGGAGTTTTGAATATGTCTAATGTTGTTGCTTTTGCCCAGCGTCTAAAAGTTTTGCTGGAAGTTTTTGTAGCCTGTAAAGATTCTAAAAGGAGGGTGTAACAGATTCTGT